>DASRDY010000128.1:0-6405 GCA_035652355.1 Blastocatellia bacterium | reverse complement strand
TCAGCAAAAGAATGTTAGAAGCGACCGTTACAACGTAAAACTTGGTCGCGGCGGAATACGCGAGATCGAATTCATCGTCCAGGCTCTGCAACTGGCGTATGGCGGACGCGAGCCCTGGCTTCGCGTTCCGCAAACCTTGATCGGATTGCAGCGATTGGCCGACAAATCATTGATCAACGATCGCGAACGAACCCAGCTCTCTGAAGCCTACACATTCCTGCGAACGGTAGAACACCGCTTACAGATGGAGCACGGCGTGCAGACTCATTCGCTGCCAGCCGACAGAAACACAACTGCGATTTTAGCGCGAAGAATGGGTTTTCGTGACAATCCGGAAAGCGGTCTGGATGCTAACGCTCAATTTCAGCAGGAGCTTGAACGACACCGAGCCAATGTCTCGCAGGTATACAACCGAGTGTTCAGCGATGCCGTCGAGCAACCATCCGTTCAGCGTCCATCTGTTCAGCCCCCATCAAAACCGAGCGAGCCATTGCCGAGGCAAACAACGGAGACTTCTCAGGCTATAGATGAGAGATTACAGGATGAATCCATTTCGGCCGCCGTCGGCGAAATTACTAGATTGGGCGTTGCGGAAACTACTGAAGGTCATCTGAAGGGTCATTTGATCAAAGCGCGCAATCCCGTTCGAGCTCTGAAAAACCTGAGATCGTTCATAGCCTCGCTTTCAACTTACGGTGACGATAACCGCGGTCCGCAGCTTACAGATGAAGAGCTGGGTTTCCTGATTCAGGTTCTCGGTTCTGGACAGTACTTCTCTCAGATGCTCGTTAACAATCCCCTGCTCGCGAGCGCCATTGTCTTAAAACAGTGGCGTGTCCGGCCGGTCGATGCTCCTACAATGGAAGCTGCGGCACAAGAGTTTGGCCTGTTACTTCACGCAAACCTGGACGAATCGGAAAGTGCCGCCGACAAACTGGAGAGCCAGCGTCGCGCGTGGCACCAGGAGATGGTTCGGATCGGAGTTTCTGATATCGTTCATCATCTGCCTCTTGTAGACGTAAATCGCGCGCAAACCGCCCTGGCTCTGGCTTCACTCGAGGCCGCGGTGGAGCAGGCGGCGTCGGAGCAACTGCAAAGATACGGTCTCGATCGAGCGCCATCTTCGTTTGCGGTTCTCGGACTTGGTCGAATCGCCCACTGGGGTATGGATTACGGGTCTGATTTGGACCTGCTTTTCGTTTATCGGGATACCGATTGGCAAAACGCGAAGTTTACGGTTCAACAGTATTTTGCTGAGCTGGCAGAACGCATCATCCAGATTTTATCGGTGGTCACTCGCGAAGGATACCTCTATCGCGTCGATATGCGCCTGCGACCTGACGGCAGCAAAGGAATGCTGGCGCAGAGCTCCAGCTTTCTCATCGATTATGTTCAACGACAAGCCGCGATTTGGGAACGACTTGCTTACCTCAGGGTTCGTCATGTCGCAGGAGATCCAGAGCTCGGATCCCAATTGCAGCAGCAGATTGTGGATTCGTGCCTTGAGAGTTCCGAAGATTCAAAGATGCTGGCCCAGGCGGTTTCCGGCATGCGCGAAAAACTAATAAGAGAGCACGTGCGCCGAGCAACCGAATCAAACGTCCGCTGGGGACGCGGAGGAATGATGGATGTTTATTTCATCACGCGTTTTCTTCAGATTAAACACAGAGTTCCAAATCCGTTAATACCTGGCACGCTTCCGTTGATCCAGCATCTGGTTGAGACCAATGTATTGACCAGCGAGTCGGGCAAGCAAATTTACGACGGATATAAGTTTTTAAGACAAATAGATCATGAGCTTCGTTTGTTGCACGATCGGCCGATAAAGGTCCTGCCGAAGAGCCAATCGCAACTAGAGGAATTCGCTAGAGCAATGGACTTCAGCAACTCTGAAGCTTTTACAGAAAGGTATATCGAGATTACGCGACAGATTGATGATGCTTTTGACCGCCTCGTTCATTAAGCGGCCTGCGGTTCCTGTCGTTGCTGGATCAGTCGACGCAGTTTCATGCGCGCCTTGTGAAGCTGGGACTTGGACGTGCCGACGTTGCAGCCCAGGATTTTGGCAATCTCTTCGTGCTCGTACCCCTCGACATCATGCAGCACAAACACGCTGCGATAACCCGGAGGCAATTCCGAGATGGCTGTTTCAAGCGCTATTCGGTCAATAATCGGCAGACTCGCCGGCTGCTCAGAACCAACCTCGGCCGTTTCCGGCATCTCGCCGTCTTCAGTAGTCAATTCCGATCTGACGCTCCGTTTGCGGAAATGCATCAGCACCTGGTTGACCGTCAGGCGATGAAGCCACGTCGTAAACGCCGATTCGCCACGAAAAGATTTGATCTTGCGATGAAGCTGGAGAAACACATCCTGAGCCAGATCTTCGGCTTCGCTCATATTCCCGGTCATACGCAGACATATAGAAAAAACGCGTCGATAATGCTGCTGGTACAGAGCGTCAAAGCCGCTCATATCCTCTTTCGTTATTGCCTTTGCAACGCCGAAATCTAATGTATTTGTTATTGTTTCAGCCGTCATTGCTTCACCTCTTTGGCATTTCGCCATTAATTCTGGGCTGTTAAGAATTCTCCAAGCGGTTTTGAGAAAAGCAATACGTGTTCCCTATTGTCGTCAAATCGGACAACCCGGTCTAAGTCTTGATAACCAAAGCTTTAACTAGCCGAAATATCAGACGAGCGGTGGATAGTGATGGCGGGTCCCTTGCACGGTCTCGGCAGCAATATACACCAATTGGTGCGAATACTTGCGGCAACCATTTACGTAAATTGGATCTTAACGGTTGTCGATTATTTCGATTCATTTTTCCAGATTTGGCTGTACATATTACAAACAATCGACGGCAGCTATTCGTATTTAAATGTGTGGCCGGATGTTTGCTACCGCGAACAAAGGACCCATATGACTTCACGCCGACAAAGGATAGTCCCGCGGAACCTGCCGTCTGGACCGCAACCGAGGTTTTGGTCGAGGTTTTTTGAGGAGCTTAGGGTCCAGCTATGGGTACACTTGTGTCTTCTCTTTATTTTTTGCTTATTAAGCCTGGTTACAACAGCGCAGAACCAACAGAAAACTACAAATGAGTTGCTTCATAGCTCGGACGCTGAGCAGAGACGTGACGCCGTCCTGCAGCTTGGCGCATCGGGAAAACAGGAAGCTATACCTTTTTTGATCGACGTTACGCAGCACGACTCTTCACCCGAGATCCGAGCCATCGCGGCATCCGAGCTTGGGCGCATGCGCGCGACGGCCGCGTTAGAAGTATTGACTGCCGCTTTGCAGGATAAGGACATTTTCGTTCGGCGGACTGCCGCTTATTCGCTTGGATCGATCGGCGATCCAACTGCAGCTCCAGCCCTTATCCGGTCCTTAAGCGATAAAGAACCGGCTGTCCGTTCGGCTGCGGCCTATTCATTAGGCCGAATCGGAAACCAGACTGCGGTTGGGCCGCTGATTAATAGCCTGGCGGATAAAGACGATTTTGTTCGGGCAAGAGCGGCCTGTTCGTTAGGCGAGTTGAAAAGTGTACAGGCCGTCGCTCCGCTTGTTTCCCTGCTGACTCGGGATCTGGACGCTGAAGTTCGCCGCCAGGCCGTTCAGGCTCTTGGCAAAATCGGAACACCTGAGGCGAAAAATGCGCTAGAGATGGCCCAGACTGATAATGATATGTTTGTCCGCCGATATGCCTGGGAAGCCCTGCATCCAGACCGGCCATAACCATTGGCCGCGTTAAAATCAGGTTTTTTCTCAAAAAAATGATTAATTTGGTGGTTTTTTACTTGCATTTTACAAATCAGTAGTAAGATATGCATCCACGATTCAGTTGCTGGCCCCAACAGGATCGGGGTCCCACACAATCCATAACAGCTTTGTGTTAGCTTTTACGTCAGCGGGTGAGGGGTTGACGGTTATCTAATTTACAGGAGCGCCAATATGGCAAGTTCATCCCCGCTTGTCCCAGCGCCAGCGTCAAAGACGCCAGTACTTGGTTTTTTGAAGCCACAGATTGATCTGATCAAAAGTTTTTTCACTCCGACTACTACACCTCCACCGATGTCTGAAAAAGATATTATGAGATACCTTTACCAGAGCGACAAAGGCATCCAGTCACGGCTGATCGACTCCGAATAAGCCGGTCTATTCGGATTGTTCCACTGATTCTTTGTATTAGGCTTTTAAAAAAGGCTTATTTAGGAATGTTCCGCTGCCGATACAATTCCTAAATCCCCAAAAAGATTTTCTGGTCAGGGAGCAGTATTATGGCAACCGTTTCTTCAGCTGTATTGGCTACGCATTCACAACCGACTCGTCAGGGTTTTTTGCGGTTGAAGCTCGGTATGCTGAAGAGTCTGTTCAGCCCCACGACCACGCCCGAGCCTATGAGTGAGACTGACGTACAAAAATACCTGTATCCCGACCGCCCATCTGACCTGGTGGATTGCAGGATTATCGACAGCAGCCGGAAACGCTAACCTATTCGGATCGCAACGCAATCGCCGGGTCGACCAGAAGCGCTCGAGTCGCCGGCATAACTGTAGCAATCATCGCAACCACACACAGCACAATTCCGGTAACAACGAAATTTGTGTAATCCGTTGGACGTACTCCGGAGATTAAGAAGGCGGATAGCGGCGGCAGCAGAGCCATTGACAACGCAACACCGATCACAATCCCCGTGATAACCAGCACTAAACCCTGACGAACCACCAGCCACAAGATACTTGCCGGTTTTGCGCCAAGAACAACTCGAAGTCCTATTTCCTGTCTTCGCCCGCTGACTGAGTAAGACAAGATTCCGTAAAGCCCGATAGCGACCAGGGCTAAAGCCAGCAATCCGACAGACCCCAGTATCGCCGCGCCGACGCGACTGGGCAGCAGAGCGAACACCAGCGCTCGGTTCATGGGCTTTGTCTCAATGGCCGCAGAAGAATCCATATCGCCTATGGCTTTGGTTATGATCGTAGAGTAATTGTCCGGGTTTCCTGCGACGCGGACCAGAAACTGTAGTTCCTCCGAGCCTTCCCATTGAGCGTATGGCTGGTAAAAAGCAAACGCGTTCTCCTCGCCCAGAGTGAAGTACTTGCTGTTTCTTACCACTCCGACAATCAGAATAGGATCTTCTTTTTCGAAATAGATCGCGTGCCCCGTTGGATCGGTACTTCCGAAAAGCTTGGTGGCCAGATTCTCGTTCAAAATCGCAACTCGCGGCGAGCCGCGTCTATCCGACGGCAGAAATTCTCTGCCCAGCAGTACTCGTATTCCGAGAGTCTTGAAATAACCGTCACCGACGTAATTTTCGTTGAACGTAACGTGCGCTACATTTGAATTCAGATCTGTGCGCATGCCGGTTCCGGTAGTCAAATGCCCATTTAATGGAACCACGCGAGCAATAGATGCGGATTCGATCCCAGGCAGAGTTCGCAAACGATCCAGAACCTGACTGATCAGGACTGTCCGCTTCTCTGCCTTCGGATAATTTTCAGGTACGAGTCGCACGCTGGACCAAATCGTGCGCTCCGTGTCAAATCCCGGATCCATGGTAGAGGCGCGTAGGAGATTGCGCGTAAACACCAGTCCCGCCGACAACAGGACAACCGATACAACGATCTGACCAACTACAAGAGTGTTTCGCAATACCAGATTGGTGCGCCCAACCTGACGCTCTCCTTGTTTTAAACTGGCATTGATTCCCCAGCGCGTGCTTTTAAACGCGGGAATCAAACCCGCCACAAGAGTGCAGACAATAGACACCGTAATCGCATAAGCCAGCAATCTGAAGTCCGGTTTTATAGTGAGTTGAAGCGGTAGTGGAAGCGGCAACTGGAAATTACTTAATGCCGATGAAAGAGCCAGGTTGAGAATCAATCCGGCCACAGTTCCGCAAAGCGCAAGGAGAAAGGTTTCAGTCAGCAACTGACGTATAATGCGCCCACGCCTTGCGCCCAAAGACATTCGGACCGCAAATTCGTGCGCACGATTCGCGCCTCTAGCCAGCAATAATCCCGCAACATTTGCACAGGCAATCAGCAGCACCAGCCACACAACAATCATCAGGACCGCAAAAAAGGCCGCAATCGCAATAAAATCGTCACTGTCAAATCGGTCTATTCCCGAGACAGACGAAATTCTTATTCCGCTGGCCCAGTTCTCCTGGGTATGAGGATATTGTCGATCCAGGTCCTCGCAAACGGACTTGAGCCGATCATGTGCAACCTGTCGCGTCATTCCTTCAGGCAATCGCGCATAGAGTGTTACCGAAGCCTCTTCGCCGGACACGGGCAGATATAAATCCGGAGAAAAACCAAATCCAGTGACCGTCCGATGATCCGCCGGCAGGACACCCGCAACCGTGTATGGCCGGCCATCCAGAATGATTTTGCGACCGAT
>DASRDY010000127.1:0-7573 GCA_035652355.1 Blastocatellia bacterium | reverse complement strand
AGAGATTTGCGAAACCAGCCAGTGCGTGTCCGGTTTGATGGATATGTTTGCTTCGCTGGCGCCGGAATGCTTGACTATATTGTTAATTGATTCCTGAACTATTCTGTACAACCCGATTTCGGCCTCCTTGGAAAGCAAACCGTCGATTGTCTCGATGTCGGAACCGAACTTAATTGCCGCGGAATCTGATACTTTGTTGATCATCTCAAGAATAGTCTGCCTCAAACCGAGCCTGTCGATCTGATAAGGACTCAAATTGTAGGCTATTTCTCTAACCTCGCCCAGCGCCTGAGAAGCGGTAGTGGATATCTCGGCCAATCTCTTCTTAGCAACTTCGTTGTCCGGCACCGAGCTAATCCCAAGCAATGCCCAGTTCTTCATAACAATCAAACTCTGGCTCAAGCTATCGTGAAGTTCGGCCGCGATCCTTTTTCGATCTAATTCCTGGGAATCGATCAGTCGTCGAGAATATTCTTCACGGATAGCATGCTCTCTTTTGAGTGCTCTGATTCGAATTTTGTAGAGAAAGAAACCAAGAGCGATAAGAGTGCCGACACACAGAGACAAAAACCACCAGGTTCGCCAGAACGGCGGGACAATGGTTATTTGGATGGTGGCGCCTTGCGCGCTCCAGACGCCATCGCGATTGGCAGCCAGAACTGTGAACGGATAAGTGCCGGGTGGCAGGTGCGTGTAATATGCCGTTCTTCGACTGCCAGCTTCGACCCAATCATCATCGATGCCTGCAAGTTTGTATTTAAATCTGACAAGTTCTGGTCGGGACAGACTCAATCCAGCATAATGGATCTCTATGGCGTCCTGGCCCGGCAGGACTCTAACCGGCTGATTAAATGAGGCCGACTTATTGTCGATCAGCAATTCTTCAATGACAACGGGCGGAGGTTGATCGTTCCTGGGAACAGCATCCGGATCGATCGTCGCAACACCATGCTGAGTGGGAAACCAGAGTCGTCCATCCAGGGCTATGATGCCAGCCGGCTGTCCGCCTCCGTTGCACTCAGCATTTAGCATCCCATCGCGTTTACCGTATGAGATCGATGTAACGGTATTGGAACGTCCTGAGGCTACATCGTTAAGAGCGTTCTTGGAAACACGATAGATACCCAGGTTGCAGGTCATCCATAAAGCGCCATGACGGTCTTCCAATATCCGAAACACTCCGTTATCGAACAGCCCTTGTTGTGTAGTGTATCGAGTAGCCTTTCCATCCTTGTAGCGATAGAGACCGCTGTCGTACGTACCAAGCCAAAGAACCCCATCACCGTCTTCATAAATGGCCCGGACAATACTCTGTGGTAGTCCCTCTTTTTCGCCATAGCTGGTGAAAACACCACCATGATATCGGGTAAGACCATTGACAGTGCCGATCAAAAGGTCTCCATTGTGATCCTCGGTTATAACCAACACCTCCTGCCCGGCCAGTCCGTCCTGACGAGTATAAAGAGTAGTCACTCCATTACTGAGCTTTGTCAAACCCATCGGTCCACCAAACCACATCTCGCCGCTGCGATCCTGGTAAATGACTCGCACGACATTTCCCGGAGCATCTATTTGCGAAAGCAAAGTCATTTGCCCGTCTTTGAACCGACGTACGCCGCCTCCCCAGCCGCCAATCCACAGCCCACCTTCTCGATCTTCATACAGAGAGAACACCCGCTCGGTCGTCATTTTGTATTCGACGCCGACATTTTCTAATTTTCCGTTGCGGTATCTCGTCAAACCAAACCAGGAGCCGATCCAGACGTCGCCATTTTTTGTCTGGCAAATCGGATATACATTGTCTCCGGCCAGTCCGTCTCGCGTTGAATATGCGGTAACGATCTTTCGGGTAACACGGCTGAGCCCCTGCGCAGTTGCAACCCAGATAGCACCTTCTCGATCCTGAATTATGTCGTGAACGTCATTGCTGGCCAGCCCGTCTGCGACCCCATATCGCAATAGCTTGTCGCCAGCTACTCGGTATAGGCCGCCGGAATCACCGGATATTCCCAGCCACACGGTTCCCTGGTTATCTTCCAGCAGCGAAATCAGGAAAATTTGTTTAAACCCGAAAGTGGATGAGAAGTCGGTCACGTGGCCTGATTGATATCTCAGAAGCGTGTGATTAGTTGTTTCAATCCAAAAACAATCCTTCGGGCCTTCCTGGATTCGCAGTGCAGATATTGTTATTGGCAAATCCGCTATGATTTGGCCGTTTTCATACTTGTGACTCCCGGTATTGTCTCTGAACCAGACTACGCTCGAGTTCTCCTTTAGATTAAAGACATTCTGCGTCGGGAATGACGAATCCGTAAGGTAAGTAACGAATCGCCCTTGTCGCCACTCGACAGATCCTTTTTCCGTGACGATTACGGCATTTCCATCCGCAGAGCTGTAGGTCATAAGGACCTGGTTGGACGGCAAACCATCTGACGTGGTGTAAGAGTAGAAAAGCCCGTCTTTTTCTCTTATTATGCCCTGATCCTCAGTGGTTAACCACAGATTACCTGTTGGATCTTCGAACATTCGCACGATCCGGCTGGTACTGAGACCAGGGGTGTTGCCTGGATTAAAGACACGGAAACTCTCACCGTCGTAACGAACCGGTCCCCCAAAAGTGGCCAGCCATATAAATCCGTCACGAGTTTGTAAGACTTTATTTATTGCCGTCTGCGGTATACCGTCGTCTGTGTTCCAGGAGTCGATGCGGTATTGGATTTTGCTCTCGCCGTCGCCATTGCTGGTTGATTCATGGCTTGCAGAGCTTACCTCTAGTATTGATCCGACGCCGAGAAAAATGACGGAAGATAGAATCAGGGTTACAACTACCTTAATGAAACTGAACGGCAATAGCGGCGATTTTAATCGGGGAGACGAACGCATAGCTTAAGACCGACTTGACCTGATGTTCCTGATTCTTCGGGCCGTTTGGAATCGCAATATTCTACGATTAAATACGACTCCGTCGTCAATCACTTTCTCATGAATAAACAAGAAAATTAAAGGAGAGAGTTTGATCCAATGCAGGTGAATGATTCATAACCTGGGCAAAACAAAGCTAAAGGTCGAGCCGCGACCGACTTCGCTGTTGAGGGAGACGTCGCCGCCGTGCTTGCGAACGATCTCTCGAACGAACGATAAACCGAGTCCGGTGCCGACTGTGTCGCGGTCGCTTTCGCGTTCGATGCGGTAGAATTTCTCCCAGATCATCTCGCGAGCTTCGGGTGGAATGCCGTAACCTTGATCTGTAACACTTAGCCGCTGTTCGTGCACATCTACATCCAGAGAAACTGTCACCGTCGTATTTTCAGGGCTATATTTGATTGCGTTTGAAATCAAGTTGGTGATCACCTGTGCCAGCAAGTCGCGATCGGCTGCGACGACAGGCGCGCTTTGCGGCAGGTCCTCTATAAGGCGAATAGATTTCGCTTCGGCTACAGGCCGCATCAGCATTACCGCCTCTCGCGCAATTTCGTTCAACCGGACAGGATCGGTCCTGATCTGCTGCTTGCCCGATTCCAGCCTTGATACATCCAGAAACGTAGTGAGGATACGTGCCAGCCTCTCCGCCGCTTCGTGAATGGTCGTTACGCATTCTTCCGCGCCTTCCGGCAAATCGGGCGTTTCTTTTAGAAGCTCGCTGTAGCCGCGAATCGCCGTTAACGGTGTTCGTAATTCGTGAGAGACCAGAGACATTACCTCGTTCTTTGCCTGGTCGAGCTCTTTGAGACGAGTGATGTCGGCAAAGACAATAATCAATCCGTTGACACGCTTTGCTGCGTCGCGAATAGGAGCGACTCTCATTTGATAATGCCTCGGGAGCGGCATTCTTATTGTAGTTTCGCGCATCATTGGTTGACCGGATGCCAGCAACGCAAGCAGATCATCCCGCAAGTCGACCAGACTCCAATTCTTTTTGGGATTGATCAAATCGAGCAGGTGTTTGCCGATCAGTTTTCGCTCAGTCGAATGAAGAAGCGCAACGGCGCCGCTGTTCGCGAACTGGATCAAACCGTCCAGTCCGGCGATTACGACGCCTTCGGACATGCTCTGGAAAACCGATTGGAAAAACTCTCTCTGTTCGGACAGTTCGCTCGCAGATACCTTAGATGACAGGGAAGACTGTTCCTGAAGATTCGACGACCTTATGTAGCCGGATGAGTCGGCAAGCAATCGCGCCAGATAACTGGCCAATTCATTAAGGATCAACTCTTCGGCGCTATTAAGTCCACGCTCGATCGTTATCAGCATATTGGCCAGCGGCTGGTTGCGTTCATCCTGCAGTGGTATCGCTATCGCTGTTTTATTGCCGCGTTGCGCTCGCAGCGATTGGCGCTTAGTTTGCGCCTCGCTGGCGAGCCGGTTATCCGTCAAATCTACAGACGCTGATTCCGGCCAGATTGCCAGCGGCTTCAGCGATAAAACGGATCCTTCCGGTCCTGTCGGTAACACTGCTGCCGATGACAATTCCAGCACAGTTACCGCGGACCGCATAGCCGCAAGCAAATTTTTATCGATATCGGGTCGGGATGTTTTAACGGCAACCGAGGGAACCTCAACTTTGGATATTGCGATCTCCGGGATGGGCTGTTCTCTTTGAAGTCGATTGGCCCGTCTGGAAACAGTCACGGCCAGCGCGGTGACCAGCAAAGATAACACGATCGACAACCCCAGCCGCGTCAGCGATGAATCCAGAAATGCTATACCGAGAACCCCAGCAATAATCAGAATTGCCAATAGTGCAATGCCGCCGTTGCCGCTCGGTTTGGAGCTGGTAATCGACCCTGCGACTGTAGCGCCAACTACAATAGTGAACCCCAGGGCGACTAAAGCAGTGGTCAGCAAAGGCAAATGCATATATATGGCGTGCAGATTAGTTATAAGGTTAGGATAAGAGAATCCGAAGATAATCACCACACGCTTTTCTTACATTCTGACCGGTATAAACAGGCAAAGCAGGATTGCAACCATTTGAAAAATAACCGAAATCACTGTGGAGTTCAAGCGTTACCGGCTGGCAGCCAAATCAAGACTCTACGATAGCAAAAGCCATCTATCGAGGCTGTTTCAGCCTCGATAGATGGCCGAGTAAAATCCTGGAGTACAACTGAACGAAAGGCTACTGGCCTCTTCTCTGGCCTCCGCCGGTCTGTAACGGCTTGCGCGGGAGCTTCTCATCTCGCATAGCAGTGTTATAAACAAACGACGCCATAATCAGCGAGGACTGTTTCATATCGTCAGCCTGGATGCGATCGTAGACATCCTGGTTCGAGTGGTGTGTGCGAGAGCTGTATTCAATCTCGTCCTGAATAAACTGGAATCCAGGGATGCCAACGCCATCGAATGACAAGTGATCTGTGCCGCCAGTATTCGACGGAGTGATCGTAGAAGCGCCTAAATCCTTGAACGGGGCGAGCCAGGCCCGAAATATCGGGCGTACAGCTTCGTTGCCCTGGAGGTAAATGCCGCGAATCTTTCCGGTGCCATTGTCGAGGTTGAAGTAACCAGCAACTTTCTCCTGCTCAGGCTTCAGCTTTAATTCTCCGGGCTGGCCGTTGACCATTTCGCGGTCACCGAAATGCTGCGCTACATAGGCGCGCGACCCCAGCAGCCCTTCTTCTTCACCGGTCCACAAT
The DNA here is from genome assembly GCA_035652355.1 of Blastocatellia bacterium. Lineage (GTDB taxonomy): Bacteria > Acidobacteriota > Blastocatellia > DASRDY01 > DASRDY01 > DASRDY01. The sequence continues at coordinate 1,937 of DASRDY010000127.1, read as the reverse complement.
CCTATGCGGATAGTACGACGCGGTTTCAGTCCGAGAGACTGAATAAGGCGGAAAGCCTCCATACATACCGCCGAGCCTGCCGCGTTGTCTGTCGCGCCTGTTCCGGAATGCCACGAATCGAAATGCGCGCCCAGCATTACCACTTCGTCTTTCAGGTCAGTGCCGGGGATTTCGGCAATGATGTTGAAACTGTTCGGATCATTGTCGTAGTAGCGCGCAACCAAATTCACTTCTACTTGAACATGGACGCCTCTCTGGATCATGCGAACCATTCTGTTGTACTGCTCGACAGAAACCGTTACCTGCGGAATTATTGCAGGGGCATCCAGTGAATAGGCGCTCTTTCGCTGATCTCTTGGAACATCTTGCGGGTATGGCTTCACTGCCGCTGACTGAACGAACATCGTGCCACCGTCCCCGCGACCCGCATCTAAGATGACCGCAGCGCCTTCGTCATACACCATCTCCATTTTCTTTTGGGCTATCTGTTGCTGCAGGCTTGGACCTCCGCCAGGTCCACCAGGTCTTCCGCCACCGCGACCGCCACCGGCGACCGGAGGTTCGGCATCGGCTAAAGCAAGCAACTCTTCATCCGTAAGTCGGTGGCCATCGGCTTTAAAGTGGGCGGGCACCTCACGCAGCGGACTGATCATAACGATGGCGCCCTTTAGTTTGCCTTTGTACTTGTCCAGATCCTCCGGAGTATTTGCATCCATGTAGACGACTTCGCCAGTAACTGCACCTTTTGTGCTGGGACTCCAGGCCTTAGGATAGGCGATTAATGGAAATGCCTGTGGCTCGACGGCACTGGCTTCGAATTTCTGCAATGCCCAACCTCTGCCAAAGGGACCCCATTTTTCCATATGCACATTTTGACCGCCCCATTCAGCCAGTTTTTCTTTGGCCCAGTTCCCGGCAGCAAGTGCATTTGGCGAACCGGTCAGGCGCGGACCATAAACGTCGGTCAGATAACTGAGAATGTCCATCACTTGAGAATGGTTCAACTCTGCGTCTTTAAGTTTATCGATAACGTCTTGATGGACGTCTTCAGGTTTCGGAGCTTGCGCGCCGACGGTGAAACCACTGATCGTGACGGCGCAAAGCAAAGCGAGAACAGCAAGGCTTCGTCTAATCATGTTGAACTCCAAGTATTTGAGTTGAAATGCTCAGATTTGTAGAGCAGAAAGCTTATGCAATGATTGGATGAAGCGCAAGCCAAAAGATAGGGTTACTCTTCGTCATTCAGAATCACTCATCTGAACGCGATCTATTTGTTTGTTATCCCTCTATTCGCAACACTTCAGGCGCTCTTCAGGTACTGAGAAGTGATCGGCAAAGTGCGGATGCGTTTGCCAGTCGCAGCGAATATTGCATTCGTAACCGCAGGCGCTATGGGTGGAACACCTGGTTCGCCCATTCCCGTCGGATTCTCTGTGCTGGCAACCAGATTGACGTCAACAACGGGCATTTCGTTGATGCGAAGTACTCGATAATCGTCAAAATTGTTCTGCTGCACACGGCCTTCGGCGATTGTAATTTTGTCTTTCGAAGCCGCGGAAAGCCCATAAACAATTGCCCCTTCGACCATTGCTTTCACCCCATCGGGATTGACGATTTGACCACAATCGACGGCAGCGGTTACGCGATCAACTTTAAGGTTGCCATTTGAACTCACCGTTACTTCCGCGACATAAGCAACATAGGTATCAAACGAAAAATGCGCAGCGATCCCACGACCTTGTCCTTTGGGCATTTGCTTGCCCCAATTGCCTTTTTCTGCCGCGAGTTTCAACACGTTCTTCAATCGGTCATAGTCTGCAATATCGTCGCGCTTCTTGCCTTTGAACTTGCTCTTATCCAGCAAACTAAATCTAAACTCCAATGGATCTTTGCCTGCCGCGGCAGCGAGCTCATCAATAAAGCTTTCAACCGCAAAA
>DASRDY010000126.1:0-1008 GCA_035652355.1 Blastocatellia bacterium | reverse complement strand
CTGGCATTGTAGGGGATATCGGGTCATCAGGCAGAGGATGGGGTGAAGTATCCCTTCGCATGGCGTGGGATCTTGGCGTGCCAACGATAGATGTACCCTATCCGACAGGACCGGTAATACCGGAGAGTTTTGGACCTATTCCGGCAACCATAATCGCCATTCCAACTGGTTACTAAAATGAAGGCAGACCGATTGTTATTGCTTTTGTTCTTACTGCTGGGTTCATGGCTAGCGAACTTGGGCTTCGCTGACGAACCAATCTCCGTTGGTGCCAGCTTTGTTTCTCCTAACGGTCGGTACTGCGTTCAGCTGGAAGAGATCGACAAATTGCCACACTTCATTATCAAAGATCTCCAGACAGGACGGACGAACGATTCGATTGTGATGCCTACTCTTGTTTTTTACTTGCACTGGGCTGCAAACTCGAAGGCGTTCGTAACAGTTGAGCACATCGCTAACGGGTCGTACGGGAGAGTCGTGTATCTGACTGGCGATAAGTGGAACGACGTCGATGTCGCCCCCCCGTTCGAAGGGAAAAAGGACGCGATGGTCACGAACCTTCAGCTAGGAACGGATAGCGTCCATTACAGATTCGCCGTCAGAAAGCTTGCGGAAGATTGGACGCCTATCGATTATTCGTTCTGTGATCTTGATGTAAGCCTTGTGACGGGCAAGGTGTCGAACGTGAAGTGGACTCATATATCAGAAGCTGAATTGGCCGCAGCTCCCGGGCCAGACAACCCGGTGTGCCTCCCGCCGATGCCGCGAGAGCGATACTACCGCGCGTGCCGGTAATGACTTAGGTTGGGGTTCATCGGACCCAGGAAACGGAAACGGCTAAACGACAACGGGATCCTATCTAAACATTTGACATTCCTAATTGACGACCCGCTGGCCTAACGGCCTTGCGAATGAATGTTAGCAATCCCGAGTCCCCGCCCATACGGGCAACGATCGGTTACGATGTCAATGGCAACTGTACATCCTTCGCACTGTGCGGAAAGAAGA
>DASRDY010000125.1:0-4361 GCA_035652355.1 Blastocatellia bacterium | reverse complement strand
TAGCTTGAAGTTCGGCGACGTTGTTCCGATTCCCACCTTATTTCCGGACAGTGTTCCACCAGCCGCGCCGTTGCCGGATATGTTGAAGTTCGCCGTCTGCACAGACGCGTTTTGGTTTTGAATGAAGTTGGCAGGTCCACTGGTCGTCGTGACGTATTGCGAGGCAGCCACTCCACCCAATTGAGCCGCGTTGGTAGCGTTTTGCGCGGTAATGGCGTATGGATTCGGAGTGATCTGCTGACGCGGGGTTAACGTTGTGAAGGTTGAATCGGTGCTTTTCTTAACTATGATCTCCAGGAAGCGATCTGCTCCGGGAAAAGCGGCCGCGCCGAAGTCGAGACTAACAGTAAAAAGCCCATTGGTAACCGTAACTCCATTCTTCTGGAGGCCGAAGCCAACTTGATTACCGCCGGTCAAAGCGTCATACAGGATAAATACAAAATCATAGGAGCCGTTTGCACTAGCCGAATTGCTGGTCAACCGGCCCTGATATGTAAACGCGGTCGATTGCGCGTTGGCATTGTTGACCGACAGAACTGTCAGAAAAAATGTACATAAAATAATTCTCGCATATCTGACATAAAGGCTTTTGGCTAACATCTCGCTTCTCCTTCTGACGTTAAGTTTCATGGCTTGTTGATCTGCTTTGCAGAATATTTCGCAGTAAATGGAGATCTTCCTTGATCACGTATCCATAGGCGCCCGCCATTAAGGCCGCATCCCGAAGACTTGCGTCGTTGTAGTCCGTGACAATGATGATTTTTGCTTGAGCGAAAACAGTCTTTATGCGTTTCGTTGCATCTATCCCATCCATCTGCTCCATCTTGATGTCCATCAGCACCCAATCCGGCTGCAGCGCGGAATAGGCTTCCAAAGCCTTGATGCCGTCGTCGCATTCGTAGAATTCAGTTGCTAAATCCTGGATCATTGTCTTAATAAGCCAGCGCACTCGCGCGTTATCATCAACAATTAGTATTTTCATAATCTTTGCTGGCCATTTCCTGAGCATGGACAATATGGACGTAGCGCGGCGTAAATTGAATAGAGGCCGCCACTCGATTTTTCTGTGTGGTGCTACTTAATTTTCTGTGTGGTAACACGAGACCAGACGCGGAGAGCCGGAGAAGCGGAGACACGGGGACCGGAACGGTTTCGGAGTCATCGTTCGTATGTTCGTGAGTTAGCTCAATTGCGACTTGTTCTGGAGGGCGAACTTAAGCAGTGCGTTATGGCCGTGTATGTCCAGTTTCTGGCAAATGTTGTTGCGGTGATTTTCGACCGTCCGATAATTGATGAATAATTCCTCGGCGATCTCTTTGCTGCTCTTGTTCGCTGCTATCAGTTGCAGGATGCGGCGTTCTGTTTGTGTAAGGCTCTCAAGGCTCGGTTTCTGTTTCGCCAGATCGCCGGCGCGCGTGCTGCGTCGAATCAGGTAAGAACTTATCGCGGGACTCAAATAGTGTTTGCCTTCGGAAACTGCTTTTATACTGCTGACAATTTCGGTGATGGCGCTCTCTTTCAGCAAATAACCTTTTGCGCCCAGATCCATGGCTTCATTAAAAAGATCTTCTGCGCTGTGAATAGTAAGAAAGATAACTTCCACATCCAGCTTTCGTTTTCGCAGCTCGCGAGCGACACCAAAACCATCCAGCTTTGGCATATCGATATCGAGTATCGCGATTTGCGGACGAAGCTGTTGAATTTTTTCGACAGCTTCCTCGCCGTCGCTTGCCTCGGCAACTACTTTGAAGCGAGGTTCGGCATCGATGAATTTTGACAAACCGCCGCGCACGATCGGGTGGTCGTCGGCAATTATGATGTTAATTTCGCTGTCCATTTGAATTCTCATGCCCGACGTTAATTGTAATGGTCGTACCTTGCCCCGGCGCGGATTGAATTGTGTGCCTAGCTCCCAGCATACGAGCGCGCTCTGACAGCCCTATCAATCCGAATCCGCCGTCTTTTGATTCCGGCCGAGTCAGCACAAAACCTCTTCCATTATCCTGAATGGTTACGACCGCGCCGCCCACCTCTCGGTTGATCGCAATTCTCGCTTCAGTCGCGGCGGAATGCTTAACAATATTGTTAACCGCTTCCTGGATGATGCGATAGAGATTAATCTCTGCCTCCTTACTAAAGAGTCCGTCAAGATTATCGATCATTATCTCGAACTTAATATTCGAAGAGTTCGCTACGTTATCAACCAGCGCCTTAATTGCTCTGGACAATCCCAGTCGATCCAACTGATAAGGACGCAGGTTATAGGAAATCGCCTTCACTTCCGTGATGGCCTGTGATGCAACTTCTGAGATTTGAGTGACACGTTCCTGAGCCTGAGAACTACCTTCCGCGCTGGTCGCCATAAACGCCAGGTTCTTTATTACCACAAGGCTTTGCCCGATACTGTCATGGAGCTCAGCGGATATTCTCTTTCGCTCGCCCTCCTGCGATTCAATCAATTGCTGAGAAAACGCCTGTTGAATCTGGTGTCTTCGTTGCAATTGGAGCATGCGCTGCCTATACGTTAGTAGGACAAGGCCGACCACGCCGATTGTCGCCAGCGACAGAAACCACCATGTTCGATAAAACGGCGGTAGGACTGTTACTCGAATGGTGTCCCCTGCGTTATTCCACACACCGTCGCTGTTTGCCGCTATTACACGAAATTCGTAGCTGCCAGGTTGAATGTGTGAATACGTTGCGATTCTTCGGTCGCCGGCCTCTACCCAATCTTTGTCGACCCCTTGAAGCAGGTACCTGAACCGCACTTGTTCAGGCCTCAAAAAAGTCGGAGCCGTGTAATGGATCTCTAGGTTATCCTGTCCCGGTTGGATTTTGATTGAGCCACTGAAATCAATGTTCTCGCGATCCAGGAGTACACTCTCTACATGCACCGGTGGCCGAAGTGTATTCGTCGGAACAGTGTTGGTGTCAATAACGGCGGCGCCGTCCTGCGTGGGAAACCAGAGCTTACCGTCCCGCGCCTTGACTCCGGCCGGCTGCAGACCACCGTTGCATTCGGTGTTCAACATCCCATCTTCTTTTCCAAACGAGACGCTATTGATAAAGTGTATTTTGTCATCGGCGAAATCGTTTAGCTCCTGCTTCGACACCTTGTAGATCCCACGGTTGCAACTCATCCAGAAATTTCCGCGGCTGTCTTCGAGAATTTGAAAAACGCCATTATTGAAGAGCCCGTCTTTTGTATTATAGGTGGTAAATTTACCGTTCTTAAATCTGCTGAGTCCGCCGTCGTAAGTACCAATCCACATTACTCCATCCGTGTCTTCATAAAGAGAGCGGACGCGATTGCTTGCAAGACCTTGACGCTCAGTATAGGACGTAAATTGGCCGTCTTTCAGCCGACATAATCCGCCATACGTTCCAATCCAGAGCGCGCCCTCTCGATCTTCAGTGATCGCTCTGACTTCGTCGCTCGGAAGCCCATCCTCAGTGCTGTACGATCTGGACACGCCATCCTTATACCGAATCAAACCGCCCAGTAAACCAAACCACAGGCTGCGTTCGCGGTCCTGGTAAATAACCGTCACTGTGCCGTGTTTATAACCGACCCTCTGCGATTCATCATACAGCTTCCCTTCCCTGAGAGAATAAACGCCTCCGTCAGTGCCTATCCAGAGATTTCCCTCAGCGTCCTCATAAATGGATTTCGGAGACTTGAACCGATTTCTTACGTCGCGGGGTGGATTGACGACCTTAAAAGGAGAGGTGGTAAAAACACCGTCCTTGAAGCGGATCAGATCATCGCCTCCGATCCAGATAGCGCCAGTATGATCTTCATAGATCGGGTAAACGACGCGGCTGGTCAGACGGAGCTCCTCAGAATACACAGTTACGGCTTTCTTCCTCAGTCTGCACAAACCACGGTTGCCCGTTCCCAGCCACAACGTCCCTTCGGCGTCTTCATAAATGCGGTTTATCCTAGTGTTCAGCAAGCGAGTCACGGCTGGGTATGTTTTAAATACTCCGTTCGAATATCTCAACAACTGATTGTCTGAAGTGCCAAACCAGATGCCGCCTTCATGGTCTTCGTAATACGAGTAGACCTCAGACACATCATATTGACTGAACGAGTCATTTCTTAATGCGATTAACTTGTTCGCAGTAGTTGAAATCCAGATGGCGCCGCGGCCGTCAATGTAGGCTGAAGAAACATCCTCTTTGGTTAGACTTTGAGGCAAAGCGACGACTGTTTGTTTGCCGTTCTTTATGATGGCAAGTCCGGCCGGAGCCGGGTAACAGTAGACCTGTCTGCCCAAAAAACCGGCGCTTTTATCGGAGCCATCCGGCGCAAGCGTGACTGGAGTAACCCCACTGCCATTTAACCTGAAACGCGTATG
>DASRDY010000124.1:0-23362 GCA_035652355.1 Blastocatellia bacterium | reverse complement strand
AGAGTATTTCCTGAAAACGTAAGTCCGGCCGGCAACAGGCCGTTAATATTATTCACAATCTTTGAAACATTAGAAAATCCGCTGCCGCCTGAGGCCGTGAATGTCTGATTATACGGTGCACCGACAGATCCGCCTGGAATCGATAGCGGCGACAACGCCAGATCACAGGACGGTCCTTCTGTGCAAGTTGCGATCGAAGGTTTGCTTGAAATACCCAAAGTATAAGCAGACCCGACGCCGCCTCCCGGGTTCACTTCATGAACCACAACGATAATACGGCTATTAGCAGTTGTCGTGAACGAAAATGATTGTTGATTCGATGACGTACCAGCCGCGCCAAGGAAGTTATTCGCCGGGTTAGCGCTGTCATAAGAGCCATCGTAAGCTACAGTATAAAGGTTCGCCCCGTTGGGGCTGTTCATAGTTACCGTCACACATTGACCAGCGCCAAACGGATTAAACAACGAATATACGTCCGCAGTTCGACTTCCGGTGGTATCCGCAAGTACTGGCGCAGAGACGGTGCTTGCGCACGAAGACGATGTCCCGCCTCGACTCAATATTCCGGTCTGTGATTGTATAGTTTCGGAATAATCGACGCTGGCGGGAACTGGCTGACCAAGCTTTGCAGATATAACTGGTTCCGGGCCCGCGTCGGTTTTAAACGAAACTGAAAACTGTTGCGGGCTGGCATCGCCGTCAAAGGATACTGCCAGGAAAAAATTAAATTGCTGCCCGCAAACCGCTGTTGGACTGACTCCGACCACAAACGGAATCGAAGAATTGTCTCCGCTGCCAGCGGCCGGTATCGTGCCATACGAGGTTGCGTTCTGGCCGACCGGTAGTCCAAAACCCGCATTCAACAAAGTTGCTTTGACATTCGTCGCTGGTATATTTGTCGGATTTGCCAGAGTAATTACCAGATTGACCGTCTCACCAGGATCGATCTTTCCATTGTGATTACTGTGTGCGCCTTCAGTCGCGGTCACCGTTCCCAAGTCCAGATGGGTGACAGGCGCCGGTTGAATCGTCTGCATCGCCTGGAACGCCTGAACAATACCTGCACCACTTATGTTATCCGGTCCCGGGGACTCAATGTCGAGAGCGGTGCTGGTCAGAATCTCTCTGATCTGACTGGTTGACAATGAGGGATCGGCCGATTTCAGCAAAGCCGCAATGGCTCCGGCGTGCGGTGCCGCCGCCGATGTCCCGAAAAATTGCCCAAACAATTGTGTGGACACGCCGTCAGCGGCGGTAATATCAGGTTTTTGTCGAACAGTTCCACCTTTTGTACTGAACAACACATTGCCCGGCGTTATCGGAGTTCCGTCAGCGTTATAGAAAACACGCCGCGGACCGTCGGATGAAAATCTCTCGACAACGTTTGAAGATGAAAACGCATTTGGAAAAGGCCCGGCCGGAGAATTCGCATCAAACGCGTTGGCTGCCGGGGTGGCCGCTACACTAAATGCATTCACTGCGGCGGAATGACCATAGGTTTGGCCGTTCGTCCCGATTGCCAGAGTACCGCGATTTGTGTTCAGGCTGATTGCCCGTACCTGGGCCGTGCTGGTTTTAAAAACCACCAGCTTGTCATTTAGATTGTTTGGACCTCGATTTAAGAACTCGAAGGGATTCTGGGTTCCGTCTTGAACGTTAGTTGATGAAGCTTCAACTGTCGTAAGCGTCGAATCCATTAAAAACAGATCATAGTCGTTGTTTGAGGTGCCCCAGGGATCGGACCACATGAGAGAGTAAAAGTTTCCGAAACGCGTAACCGCATCGCCTTCGATTGGATTTGAAACCGTGCCGAAGTTGTGAACCGTTCCAGTTTTCCCGTTACCCGGAATTATCAATGTCGATCCGGCGTCATTGAAGTCGCCTTCCCAGACTCCGGATGTTCCTTTCGCCAGCGAGCCTTCGTTCCCTGCTGCTGAAAAATACAAAGCGCCGCTGTTGGTTACCGTGTTCACCGCTTGCGCAACGATTCCGTCCTGGAACGGAGATTCATCAAAATAGCCAACATCGTCGACGATGATATCGCAATTGAAAGGAGCGTTTCGCAAGGCAAGAATGTTTGTCGCGAAGCTTGCTTCGCTGAGACTGGCGGTTGCGAAAAAGAGTTGCGCCTTTGGTGCTATGTCATGAATAATTTCCAGCATCGCGGCGCCTTCGTCGGTTCCGTTAAACGGGAAATCCTGAACCACTGTCACCGGTGTTACATTGCCCAATGGATTACCTGGTCCGGGAAGATTACCAAGCCCTACCAAATCCGACAGCCTATTCCGATTGTTAAAACTATCTGACAGAACGCCAATTCTGACGCCTTCACCTGCGTAGCCAAAAGTTGCGCGAACATCGTCCGCGCGATGGGCTCTGTCGCCTTCAGATTCAAAGTTTCCTGTGAAAAAAGTAGCGGTTGGCGAAAGCCCAAAGTAACTGGAGAGTTTTTTGCGCACGTTTTCCGAGCGTTCCGCAAACGATGTATGCCGCACTGTTTCATCAATTCCCGGATTCGAAGCAAGTGACCGAATTATGTTTAGTCGATCATTGGTATTTGCCGCCAAATTCCTGTTTGGATCCGACATTTCATGCGTAATCGAAGGGATTGCAGCTTGTATAAACCTCACTTCGGAATAACCCGCTATTGTCTCGACATCCGATAGGTTGATCCTTGCTCTTATTGTCTTGTATTCCGCTGATGGATAGACAATTTCGCCGCCTGTCGACTTAATTCTCTCGATAAGCGAGTCAGTAACATCGGCGCTGATATCGACCATCAGCATCCCCGATTTCTCTGCTTGAACGGCGGACGGCGCAAGACTGACGCCTGCCGCCATTTGCTGACCTCGCGACTCTCTGAACGCCTGAAGCAGTTGGGAATCGATTTTTTTCTGCGCGGGAGTACGAGACTCCTTTTCTGCAAGCAGCGCTGCTATCTGTCTCATTCCCGCAGCGGATACTTTCGTCGCTCTCTCAGCGCCACCTGATTGAATTGCTCTGCCAGCAGGCTTTTGCTGGCGTGTTGCCGGCCCCGGAAGATTACGATTTAACGGTTTCCCGCTCCTCGGATACGTTAACGGAATAATGACAATGAGGGCTAAACCCGCGACTACAATAAATCTGAAAACTATTGAAAATCGAGAACTACCCGCACGACCTACAGGTTGCATTCGAAATGCCTCTTGAACTATGTGTTGCCGTGTCCCAAACAGATCGATGCAGCGAGTTTTCGCGACCACTGATGATGGTTAGCAGTCGCTCAGCCTGTGGACAAGGAAAAGACAGAGAAACTAATAGGTTACGATAATAACAATTTTAGAAATATTAATAAAATTCCTGATGTGAAAAAAATTTATGGAAAGGACGATTTTGATTTATTAATTCAGGGATAAAGAATCGCCTGGATGCAGGATCCCAACTCGGATCACGTAATCCTGTGATGACCGGGTCTCCCAAATCCAGGCGGCTCGAGACTGCTAGCCTTAAAAATACTAGGATTTGGTACCGGCCGCTTCAGCATTGGCAGTACCTCGCGTATCCTTCTCGCGGATACGGGCAGCCTTGCCGCGCAGATTGCGCAGATAATAAAGTTTGGCGCGACGGACGCGACCGCGTTTAATCACGTCGATGTGATCAATGATTGTCGCGTGAAGCGGGAAAATACGCTCGACGCCGATACCAAAGCTGGTCTTGCGAACGGTGAAAGTCGCTCGCACACCGCCGTGCTTTTTGGCAATCACGACGCCTTCGAATGCCTGAAGACGCTCTTTGTTTTCGCCTTCCTTGATTCTTACATGAACGCGCACTGTGTCACCCGGTTCAAAGGCCGGAAGGTTGCTCTTCAGTTGATTCTTCTCGACAAAATCAAGACTATTCATTGTAATCCTCTTATCCGCGTAAATTTCTATGATTGCGACTTGTCTTTTCGATTTCTCAGCAAATCTCTGATTGTCGCTTTATCTTCTTCAGTCAAATCGGCCGATTCCAATAAATCCGGCCGTTGTCGCAGCGTCTTTTCAAGAGCCTTTCGGCGACGCCACGCGGCAATCTGTTTGTGATTGCCTTCCTGCAAAACTTCGGGCACGGTCAGTCCGCGATACTCCGCCGGTCGCGTGTAATGCGGACAATCCAGCAGCCCTGACGAAAACGAATCGTTGGCGGCCGATGTGTCGCTTCCCAGCGCATTCGGCAACAACCTGACCACGGCATCGACCAGAACCATCGCCGGCAGCTCACCGCCACTAAGCACATAATCACCAATCGATATTTCATCGGTGACCAGCGTTTCAATTACGCGTTCGTCAATTCCTTCGTACCGACCGCACAACAAAATCACATGATCGAATTCGGCAAGTTCAGCCGCGATTTCCTGATCAAATCTTCTTCCCTGCGGCGTCAACAAGACCGTTGCCGAGCGCTGGCTCTTTACGACTTCCTTTAACCATTCAACGGCGCGAAAGATCGGTTCCGGTTTCAGAACCATTCCGTCTCCGCCGCCAAACGGCCGATCATCGACAACCTGGTGCTTGTCGTGCGTGAAATGACGCAGGTCGTGAATGTTGATTTTAACTATCCCGTTCTGGACGGCTCTGCGGATAATGCCGAATTCAAACGGTCCCTGAAAAAATTCCGGGAAGATAGTTATCAGGTCGAAACGCATGACAACAAAACCTACTGTTCCAGACCTACAGTTCCAGCAGTCCTTCCGGCGGCTCGATCACGATTCTTTTAGCAGCCTTATCGATCTCAACACAAATGCTTTCGGCGAATGGAATCAGTTTCTCTGATCCACCTTCGTCCATAACCGAAAGCAATTCGGTTCCGCCGGTCCGCACAATTTCACGAACCGTTCCGATGTGACGGTTCGATCTGTCGACGACCTCGCACCCTTCTAATTCAAAGTCAAAGAACGAATCCTCCGGAAGCTCGATCAAATCTTCCGAGGATATTAAAACCGTTCCGCCTATCAGCGTTTCCGCCGACGTGATCGAATCGATTCCCTCGAACTTCAGGACGATTCGATCTTTATGCGGCCACGAATCGGCGAGCGTGTACTGCTGCTGCTGTCCGTTTGGCAGTTTGACGTATACCTCGTCAAGCTCTGCGAACCGTTCAGGGAAATCCGTCAGGATTTCGGCGGCCACTTCACCAATTCGCCCCTGAGTCTTCGTGATCCGGGCGACACTTATCAAATCCGTGTCCTGGCGGCCCGAGTCAGTCACTTACTCTAAAATCTCCAGCACGAACCGCTTCTTCAGTTTCATCCCTGAAGCGCCCAGAATCGTGCGAATCGCCCTCGCAGTGCGTCCCTGCTTTCCGATGACTTTACCTAAATCACCTGCGGCCACACGCAGCTCCAGAACCGTGGTGGCATCTCCCTCTACTTCCTTGACCTGCACTTCGTCGGGGTAATCAACCAGTGATCTCGCTATGATCTCAACCAGCTCCTTCATAGAACAGCCTCCTCATGGGCAAGTCAGAAACCGGGGGCCCAACCAACAGTCTGAAACCGAAAGAGAGACACGCCCGAGTTATTGCTCTGCGGGCTGTTCAACCGGTGTCTGATTCTTTAACAGTTTCTTAACTGTTTCGGTCGGCTGTGCTCCTCGACCAATCCAGTAATTGATCCGCTCTGTGTCCAGCTTGATAATCGCTGGTGTTTGAATTGGATCGTAATGACCAAGTATTTCCACAAATCGGCCGTCGCGCTTGCTTTCTTTTTCAGTCACGACAACACGATAAAATGGCTGTTTCTTTGCACCCTTGCGGGTCAAACGAATTGCTAACAAATCCGTACCTCCGCGGTCCGATTATAATTTATAAATCCCCAAAAAGGGAAAAAACTTGAAGCAGTGGCCAGGTATCAGTGGCCGGGGGTCAGTGATTGATCGTTTGTAGATTCGATTCCAGCTAACCACTGTTCCCTGATCACTACCTTCCGGCCATTATCCATAACCACCAACTGCCGGCCACTGGTCCGGTCTTCCCTGACCCCTGGCCACTGACCCCCGACCCCTATTTTCGCTTCTTTTTCTTCTTTGAGTGGTGTTTCTTTTTTGGGCCCATGCCGGTCAAACGACGAGCCATCTTCCCCATCGCTCCGCCCATCATCCCACCACCCGCGACCATGCGCATCATCTTGCGCATCTCGCTGTATTCATTGACAACCGTCATCACTTCCTGAATCGATGATCCGCTGCCGGCCGCAATGCGCTTTCGGCGATCACCGTTCATTACGACGACCTTATGATTTTCGCGCTCATAAGGAGTCATCGAGTTGATGATCGCTTCGGTCCTTTTCAGCTTCTCTTCGGCCTGCTGCATCTGCTCCGGCGTCAAGCGCAGGTTCATTCCGCCAAAAAGACCTTCCGGTATCATGCTCAGCAATTTGTCGAACGAGCCGAGCTTCTTCATCTGCTTTAACTGGTCGCGATAATCTTCCATCGTGAAGCTGTCTTCGGCCAGTTTACGCTCTAACTCTTCAGCCTGTTTTTCGTCGACTTCGGACTGAACCTTTTCGATCAGGCTCAGAACGTCACCCATACCCAGAATTCGCGATGCAATGCGGTCCGGATAGAATTGCTCCAGGGCATCGTACTTTTCGCCGACGCCGATGAATTTGATCGGCTGACCGGTTATATATTTGATAGAGAGCGCCCCGCCACCGCGGGCATCGCCGTCCATCTTTGTCAGCATCACGCCACTGATACCAACGCGATCGTGAAACTCCTTGGCGCTCTTCACGGCGTCCTGTCCGGTCATTGCATCGGCGACGAACAGGATCTCAGCCGGGACCATCTCACGCTTGATCTGCTGAAGCTCCGTCATCAACTGGTCGTCGATGTGGAGTCGCCCTGCAGTGTCGATCAGCAGCGTATCGAAGCCAACTTGCTGAGCGTGCTTGAAAGCGGCTCGACAGATCGTCAACGGATCGTCGCTTTCAGGATATTCAAAGACCGGTTTGTTGATCGCTTTTCCGATCACCGAGAGCTGGTTCCGCGCGGCAGGTCGGTAAACGTCGACCGAGACCATCAGCGGATTGCGCTTCTCGTTCTTTGACAGATAGAGCGACAGTTTGCCAGTCGAAGTGGTCTTGCCCGAGCCCTGCAAGCCGACCATCATTACGACGTTCGGAATGCGCTGGGTAAAGACCAACTTTGTCGACGTTCCACCCAGCAGCGAAACAAGCTCGTCGTTGACGATCTTTATCACCTGCTGCCCGGGCGACAGCGCCTGCATTACTTCCTGACCGAGCGCCTTTTGTTTGACCGATTCGACAAACTCTTTTACGACCTTGAAGTTAACGTCGGCTTCGAGCAAGGCAATGCGAATCTCGCGCATCGCGGCGTCGATATGGGCTTCGGTTAACTTGCCTTCGCCTTTAAGGTCTTTTAAGACTTTTTTGAGTTTGTCTGAAAGCGCTTCAAACATAAACCGCGCACACGTATTCGTCAAAAATGCAAACGATTAATGTACACAATGACTTCGCGGCAGTCAAACGATTTTGGACATTCGAACGCGATGAGTTTAAAACCGCCCGAACCTGATTTCCAGCTACAACTCTAACCGGTAAAGACCGTGACATCAGTTGGCCGAATTCAGACATCTTGACGGCGGCGACACAGTAAGTGTCACCGCGTTATTTATAGACAGCACATAACTTGCAGCCCTGTGACAAGTGTGACACGGGTTGGCAAATTCAGATTTGATTCAATCCAAGAGGTGGTAAGTTTTATTTATGACCCTGGGGCTTTTTGTACAATGTACCGACTTATGTGCGGGTCGGGTTATTTGTGCAAAACCTGAGAAAACCATTTTTTATTTCAACGGTAGGTACTCAACACGGTTTGCCATGTCTTTCGGATCGTATACACCGGAAATTAATTCCAGTTCATCTATACACTGCCCGAGTGTCTGTCTCCGCTGCCTCATGTAAATCACTCCCGCGAATTCCCTGCCTTTCTCCTGGCGCTTGTCTGCTTCAGCTAACAGGTCTTCATCTTGGGTGAACAGAACTCTCCCTAACTCTGTTGCTCTGTCTAATAATCTCGGATCGGATAATCTTGTGGTGTTGTCGTCCTGCGATGTCATTACATCCACGCTGCGCAATCTCAAACCCCTTGTAATGGCATAAGGTACTTGGACGTCCATATAGAGCTTGAGGCTCATTAGAGTAACCCAAGCTCGCGCAATTTCCGTCGTCCGGGTGAGTCTTTAGCCAAGTCTGCTCGCGCGTCTACACGGTTTTCCATCTCGGCGATTGCCCGATCTATCTCTTCCTTGTGATCGTAATAATAAGCGAGCGCCGAATGGATTTGAGCTAATGACAGATGAGGGTGTTCGGCCTGCATTTCTTCTGGACTCCATCCATAACAGAGATGATCCAGCACGACCTCAATCACTTTGGTGTTAGCACCAGTGATCCAGGGTCTTCCCTGCTCGTCCAACTCGATATGCGTTTCCAAAATCGCTGTCATAATTACTTTTCCTCACCGTCGCAGGCGCCCAATTAACATACCATATTAAGCACCCGATTTCTATTCATCGTTTTTACGATTTTGAACATCGTTCGGAGTCCTAATTTGCCAGTTGGTGACTGAATTTATCCGGATGCCGTGTCACGGACGTTTGTCGTTCCGCATTGCGTTGGCGACTTCAATTATGGTCTCGAGCCCCTCAGGCTTCGCAATAAACATTGTTACGCCGCATTTGTAGCCTTCTTTTTTCTGTTCATCGTTAATTCCAGCGGAATAGAGGATAATTGGCGAGCGTTGATCGTGTTCTCGCAGCTTGCCGCAAAGCTCTAATCCGCTCATATCGGGCATGTGGATATCCAGGATGTGCAAATCGAAATGCTGTGTTTTTAGAATCTCGAGCGCTTCATATCCAGAACAGGCAACGGTCACATTGTAGCCTTCCATTTCTAATAATACCTTTAACATTGTTACACTGTCGCCATGGTCATCCACGCATAGAATATTAAAGGGCTTATTCATCCAGAACTCTCTAGATAAAAGGATGTTACCGGGGAATTGTTTAAGGAGGGCAGGATTTTACGGCCGAATCCAGACTACGGCAAGGAGAGCAAGACGGCTATAAAGATGACCGGTTAGGCTCAGGCTTGCCCTTGGGCAGAGTGGTTTCCATTGTGCCTGTCACAAGAAACTGACGCATCAAACTGCATGAAGATCGCGAATAATATAATGCCTCGACCGAAAAGGGCTGCTTGATTTCCTGTTTGATAGCCCCTTAACTAACTGCGAACCAATGGCTAATTCCTGTCACTACTAACCGAACCTTTCAGCGCAAGTTTGACGGCAGTTATCAATTCATTAAGCTCAACTGGTTTTGGCACGAAGGCATTGAAGCCTGCTGAAAGCGCTGACGCCTGGTCTTCCATCCTGACATATGCGGTCAGAGCAATCGCCGGTGTGGCGTTATTAGACTCTCGAATCCGTCTTATTAGCCCATAGCCATCTTCATCCGGCATCGCAATATCTGAGACAAGGACATCCGGATTATACCGTTGCAGGACCTCGAGTGCTTCGGCTGCCGAGCTCGCAACCTGGATCGTTGCTCCATACCGCTCAAGCCCTACCGCGAGCATATCAAGGTTATCGCGGTCATCATCGACCACAAGCAGGTTAACCCCTTCGAGCGGCAAATCCTCCTCGTCGTCATCGGTTGTTAGCGGGGCACAATCGTTCGAGGGCTGCGGTTGATTGACTCTTGTTCCTCCTGCCGGCAGGGTCAATACGAAAGTCGCACCCTTACCTTCCCCGTCGCTCTTTGCTTCTACGGCTCCACCATGTAACTCAACCAGATGTCGCACAAGGGCAAGGCCAAGCCCCAGACCTCCGTAACGACGTGTGATGCTGCCGTCCTCCTGACGGAAACGATCGAAAATATATGGCAGGAAATCGGAGTTTATTCCCCTACCTGTATCGATGACCTTAATCTTAATAATGTTCGAACCTGCCGATTCCATCCGAACTTCAACACGCCCGCCAGATGGCGTGAATCGGATAGAATTCGACAACAGATTCCAGACCACCTGTTGCAGACGCTTGGCATCGCCCATTATTCGGCGGGCTGAAGGATCTATGATTACGACCAACTGAATATCTTTTGCGTCGGCTGAAAGCTGCACCGCATCGATAGCCGCATTGATGATGGCCGCCATATCGACGGGCTCGACTTTCAGGCGAAGTTCACCCAGTATTATTCGCGATGTATCCAGAATATCTTCCACCAGTTGTGACTGTATTCTGGCATTGCGCTCTATTGTTTCGAGCGCTCTGTCCAGCATCGCCTGATCCGTTTTCTTTACCCGGAGAATATGCGTCCACCCGATGATCGCGTTCAGCGGCGTTCGCAATTCGTGCGAGATAGTAGCGACGAACTCGTCCTTCATTCGATTTGCCACTTCTGCTTCTTCGCGGGCCTTTTGTTCTCGGGCCAGCAACTCTTCTCGTTCCTGAAGCTGCTTCTCTAATTGATTCTGGAGCAGGTTTTTCTCGTTTAGTTCTGCTTCCAAAGTACATGCCTTTTGCTGCAAGCGAATAATGGCTCGCAGCCGCTCGTCAGGATCTTTCAGAGTGGTATAACTTTCGCCAGGAATTACTCGTGAATGCTGAGTGCAGACGTCTTCAAGAGGTTCTGCCAGTTTTGTGCCGCCCAGACCATCCATTTTGTAGCCACAGAACAGTGAGAAGCTATAATTATGTTGTAATTCGTTCCAGAGCGATTCCAGCCTCAATGCCGCATTATAGTTGCCATCAGCCCACAGCAGAGCAACCATTTCACCGAAAGCTCGAACATGACGGCTGCCATCGGCTGTTGCTTTTCTGATTAGGGCACCCACTACCTCGAAGAAACGATCAGAATCAGGTGACCCGTTAATAATAAATTTCGCTAGCGTCTCTGCCGCGTCAAGACACAACAGCTGTTCTGTCGCGATCAGATCGGAAACATCAAGATCGAGTTGTGATAATTTCGAGCGAAGAGCATCTTGATGAGGCTCAGTAGCAATTATAATGACATGATCACCGTTCGCGACCGCCGAATGAACATACCCTTTTAGCGAATCAAGAAGAAACTCGTCAGACTCATAGAATTGCACGAAGTGCTCAGAATGCCCGAAATCATTCCAGTTCACCTCTGTCGGAAGCGCTCGAGCCGTGGCCGCAGCGTCGTTCGCAAGCTTAACCATTGAATACCTCTTGTAAGACTCATAGAGGATTTGTCGTTGTGCACACTGGATTATAGCGGTTTGAACCCGCTGACTGGGGAAATACAGTTTTACGTTCCACTTCAGCTGACATTATACTGCATTTCCTACGCAGTCAAAGGCAATAGTAGGAGCGATTGAGAGCGTCCACTGAGACTTGAATGCCGGGATTTTCGCGACTCTGATCTTCGCCTGCCCTCGAATTTCTATCGGCCGTCGGCTTGAGATCCGATATCCTTCCAATCAATAGATATAAACCACCCAGACGTTCCGGCTATGTAATCTTGTCGGACTTGCTGCTGTGAAACCACCGGTAACTGCGGCAACCCTGGGGTGTTCCCCGCAATGAAATTCGCCAGGGTTATCAAATCCAGCGTATCGACCTTGCCGTCCAGCATCACGTCTGCAGCCGTCGTGTCAATCTGAGTGTTTCCAGCAAGGAAATTCGCAAGCAGGAGGAGGTCGCTGATATCAACTTTGCCGTCGTGGTTAATGTCACCGTACAACGTTGCCTGCGCGCTGGTGCCCTGAACAACGTTAAATGTCTTGCCGCCCACCGTAATCGTGCCCGACCGGACTCCACCTGTGTTATTCGACGATACGGTGTAACTCAGAATTCCATTCGCCAGGCTGCCCAGTGTTATCCACGACGCGCTCGTCGTCGGAGTCACTGAGCATCCATTAGCTACAGAAATCGTGACGCTTCCCGCACCGCCGCTGACGCCAAACGACTTGGTCGCCGGAGAAAGAACCGCGGCGCAAGGGTCGCCAATCGTGAATCCTCCGCTTACCGGGCCGGCAACAGGTGAGCCTTCGTTGAATTGCAGCTTCTGCCACGTCAACGGACTGGTTCCGTTGTGTGTGGCCGAAACCTTGAAGACCAGATTCAACAGTTTTCCTGAACCTGCCAAAGGATTAGTGCCAAACGCCGCAACCAACAGGTGACCCGGAGTCGGAACGTTTGGAACAATCTGGAACGCGCTGCTGAGCGTGCCAGTAGTATCCACCGGGCTGTTAAGCGGAGTCAGAACATTCAGATCGTAACTGATGTCGAATTCATACGAAAAGATTCCGTTTCCAGTCAGATCGCTGACAGTTATCGGAATCGTTACATTGGTGGAAGGCGATCCCGTCGCTACGGGCAGCGATGCCGTAATAGTCGCCGCTGGCGCAACCGTAACAGCTCTGGTACGAACCTTCGATTGCGTGATATCGCCTGGAGGCGCGACCGGCAGCGCGGTAACCCAGTTACCCGATACGTCACCTATCAGGATAGCGTCATAGTTTTGATTGATCTGATCCGCGACCAGACTTGGATAAGAGCGGCTGGCTGGAACGAATATCCATTTGCCGACATTACTGGTATTCGGAATTCCCACTGCAAATTGAGCGATCAACGCAGCGTCGAATGCGGTCACATTACCATCGCCGCTGACATCGGCCGCCAGCTTCTGATTTGGAGTCAGATTCACCAGTCCGGCCGCGCCTCTTAACACCAGCGAAGCGTCGAACGCGTCGATTGCGCCGTTGATGTCGCCCGTCTTGCTCGGAGTGACTGTATATGCTCCCGTTCCTAAATTTGTGAATTGATAAACACCATTATGCCCGGTAGTAAACGTTGCCGATGGCGTTCCCGCCGCAGTCAGGGTTACCCCGGTCACGCCTTGTGGTGTGATTGCATAGTTGACGGCTCCGCTGATATTGGCAGAGCCACGACATACCTGACCACTTGTGGTTGATGCGCAGGGGCTGCCCTCGTTGAATACGAAGTTTGAAATGCTGAGCGTTGCGCAAGCAGTCGTTTGAGTAATGACGGTAAAGTTCAGATTCAGCAGCGTTCCCGCACCCGAAAGGGCGGAAGTGCTTGCGCCGGAAACTCTCAACTGGCCTGGGACATTAGTGTTTGTGGCCAGAATCATACTATTGCTCAACGTGCCGCTTTGCGTTACGGCAGTAGCCTGAGGCGTAATCTGCGTTGGATCAAATGTGATCAGGAAATCGTAAGAGAGCACGCCTTTGTTGGTCAGATCTCCGACGGTCAATGGAATCGTCACGTTGTTACCGGCGCTGGCAGTGACGTTGGTCGGCAGCGATACGGGAATCGTGCTGGTGCAGTTGAGCACGGTAAATGCGCCGACTGCAATATCTCCACAATTTGGTTTTGTCAGGGTAATCTGCCCCGATGTCGCACCGGCCGGCACCGTCGCGATCAGATCAGTGTCGCTGTTGACCGTAAATGTTGCGGGAGTGTTGCCGAACCGCACTCCAGTGATACCGGTGAAGTTCACGCCTTTGATATCGATGATCGTTCCGACAGCGCCGCTTTGCGGAGCAATGCTTGTTACCGTTGCGGCTGACGGGCAACTCGGTGTTCCGAATGGTCCCGTCTGAGTAATATTGAATGTAAGACCCGCTACAGTTATCGTACCGAATCTGGTGAATCCTGTATTTGATTGCAGGAAGTAAGAAACGGTGCCGTTGCCAGTACCACTGCTCCCGCCTGTGATTGTCGCAAACGAGGCGTTGCTTACAGCAGTCCATTGACATCCCGGCTGGGTTATTACAGTGATTCCTGATGTCGTTACGTTCTGCGACGCAACGATCGACGTCGGCGAAATGGCGAATGAACAGGCGCCATTCTGATTAACCGTGAAAGTTTGGCCCGCAATCGTTATCGTTCCGACTCTCGCCGATGTTGTTCCCCCAACACTGAAATTAACCGTTCCGTTTCCTGTGCCGCTGGCGCCAGAGGTTACAGTCACGAACCCTGAGTTGCTGACGGCGGTCCAGTTACAACCAGACTGGGTCGTAACCGTCACGCTGCCCGTTCCTCCGCCAAGCGCGAAGTTCTGAGTAGTCGGCGAGATCGTGAAAGTGCAAGCGGGCTGCGCAGATGTCTCTGTCACGACAAACGTCTGGCCTGCAATTGTCAAAGTACCAAACAGCGTGAATTGCGAGCTCGATGGCGCAACGGTGAAATTTACTACTCCGCTTCCATTGCCGCCTGGTCCTGACGTAATAGTAACGAAAGAGGAATTGCTGATCGCTGTCCACGCGCATCCTGATTGAGTTGTTACGGTAACGCTTCCAGTTCCGCCAGTTGACGGGAAAGTCTGATTGTTCGGCGATATCGAGAATGTACAATTCTGCGGATTACCGCTTGTCACCGTTGCCGTCAGGTTGAAATTGGCCGGGTTAGATCCATTGTTAACCAGAGCGATGAAATAGGTCGCGGCCTGCAGTGGCGGAGTTGACGTGGGCGTGATTGTGATTGTCTTTGTCAAACTGTTTCCCGTCGCCGCGTAATCAAACACGAATGTCGTCGTCCCAACCGTCACCTGCTGCCCTGTCCTGACATACATATCCAGCGGGTTGTTGCTGGTCATTACTATCTGTAACTGTGTTGCTCCGGCCGGCACCTGTATTGAGAATTGAGTAGGATTCAGAAGGAAAGCGCTTCCAAACGGCACGCCAGCCACTGTTCCGGTTTGTGCGACACCAGATTGCAGAGCTACAACCGTTCCCTGGCTGCCGCCGGTAATCGTTGCCGTCAGGTTGAACTGGGCCGTTGATGTGCTCTGGTTTACGACGCCTATAAAATAAGTTCCCGCTTGCAATGCCGGATTGGTAAACGAGCTGATGACGATAGTCTCGTTTCCGCCACTCGAAGTTGACGAAAAATCGGACTGGAACGAATTTCCCGCCTGCGTCACCGGCTGATTCAACCTGACGAAGAGATCGATGTTCTGATTCGAGGTTGTACTTACAACCAACTGGGTCGCGCCGGCCGGAACGACTATCGAATATTGATTAGTATCCAAAACTCCCACGCCGCCAGTCGCGGCCGGAATGCTGTCCGATACTGTCGTGCCGGAATTGATCGGAATGACGTTTACGCCGCCACTGTTTCCGCTAGTCGTCAAGGTGGCATTTAACGTGAAATTCAGCGCGCCCGCGCCGTCATTTACGACGCCGAAAATAATTGTGCTGGCGTGCAGCGGAGTCTGGTTTGTATCGTTGGGCGTAATCGTTATTGTCTGGTCACCTGTCAGATTGTTCGCGGCGTGATAATCGGCGACAAACGAATTGCCGCTACCTGTAACCGGCTGACCTATACGAGCAAACAGCCTGATGTCTTCATTTCCAAATACATGGACCTGCAACATCGTCGCATTGGCCGGAACTTCCACCGAATATTGCTTTTGACCTAGGACCCCGTCCTGAAAAGAAGGCGGTGCAACAACGAAACCCGTAACGGTCGCGCTTGAGCTTGCCGCCGCCGGATTGATCCCTTCGGTGTTCAAATCTTCAATTGTCGTTGCCTGGACAATGCGGCCAAGGCTGGTGGAGGCGCTGGTGTATCGCCTGGAAGTGATTGTTATGAGCAGCGCTGCTGCCAGAACAATGCCCACAATTCGAAGCAACCTGTTTTGCGATTTGAACTCCATAATCGATCAACCTCCGGAACCTGCCGAAGCAGGATAAAGCGAACTACTATTGCGTCCAGTCAACCGACTGGCCTTAAACTAAAATTGTCCACGACATCGAATCCGCGTATGGGCAGGAGTTAAGCGATCCTGGGCAGAACAAGATTTTACTGGGGTTAGGTTGTAATCCACTCCCACACAGCGGACTAAAGCACCCTATCATATGTCGATGGACTTATGCACCTCAAGTGGAACTTCCGCAGGTAGGGTTTAAATCGTGAAAAAATGTGCAATTTTCCAACAATAAATCGGCAAATTATTGACGCTCAAAGATATAGAAGGTGTGGCCCCGGACAATTTTAGCCCGATATACCCACCGCTTTTCCCAGATGCCGCCGGCTCTTAATTTTTCAGGCGCTGGTGGATTGCGAAAGTAGTCTTTGAATTCGGCTTTAGTCATCACAAACAGCTCTGGCAAATCGATCGTGTTCCTTGGCAACGTTAACAGGTATTTCCGCAACGCGTAGTGTCGATCTTTCGTAAGCAGGTAATCTTCCCGTCCAACTTCATGTCGTTCATAAAGATAATCCAGTTCAGCATCCTCTTCAGTAACTGCTCTGAGCTGTTCATCCCTGGTGCTGCTGATAGTCCCGGATTTCGGACCGGATCCGGGAGACGGTATCGACTGTTCCGACGTTTTCGACTGGCCGTAGGTTAAAGAAGAAATTGCCATGAACACTGCAAAAAATGAAAGGGCAAAAACAATCGTTGGCGGCCTGCGACGCATAAATCGACTCGGGATCTTTCATACCAAGTATTAACTGGAGAGTTCACTTAGCTTAGCTGCGGACAATTGGTTTTTTCAAGTATGAAAAAGCTTGTAGTCGGCATCGTGCCTGCAAACATTTTGGAGTGAGCGATTTCGGTTTACCGCGCACATACTGGAGGACACAGACTGGAAGTCTGTGCTACATGAAAAAATGTGTTGTCAAATTTTGAAAGCAATGACAAAATAGCGACTCGCATCAAAAAGAAAAGACCCCGGACACATTTTCACAATCCGTTCAAACCGTCATAGTCGTAACATAGACTGGGAAGAGAAAAACGAGTTGCAAGCCCAAGGAACAAGACCCCCTAATACGGATGCTTTACTGATCTCGCGCATCGCAAAAGGCGACGAGTCGGCCCTGGCTGCGCTCTACGATCAGTACGCGAGTCAGGTACTTGGGTTGATAATGCGCGTGCTGACTAACCGTGCTGAGGCCGAGGAAATTCTCGAAGAAGTCTTTTTCCAGGCGTGGCGCGAGGCCAACCGTTATGACGGATCTCGCGGCACAGTCCCAGCGTGGCTCTTTGCAATTGCGCGAAGCCGTGCAATAGACCGAATCCGGACGCGGCAACGAAAGGACAGCAAAACTACGTCTATAGATGATGCAGCGCCGGCCGGTAACATTGCTGATGATCGCAGCGATCCCGAAGGCGATTCGCTAAGAAGCGAGTATCGTACTATTGTACAGGCTGCTTTGAACGAGTTACCGGCAAAGCAGCGAGAGGTGCTGGAGCTGGCATATTTCAGCGGGCTATCTCAAACAGAGATTGCCGACATGACCGGCGAACCGCTGGGTACAGTAAAGACCCGGACTCGAAGCGCAATGATGACGCTGAGAGAAAAACTGGGCGGAGTGTTCGGACAAATGATTTGAGTTGCATTAGCGATACTTTAAATCTGGCCAAAGAGCCGGATTGGGTTCGCCAGATGATGATTCCCTTGGTGAATGGATGACCCACGACGAAGTACAACAGCAGTTGGATTCGTATGCCCTTGGCGTCGCTGACGACGTTACGGCGCGACGAATAGCGGCGCACCTGAGTGACGGCTGCCGCGACTGCCAGGCGGAGATGGACGCATGGAACGCGACCGTCGGCGCACTCGCACTTGCAACCGCTCCCGCCACACCATCGCCTGCGGTAAAAGATCGATTGCTCGCCAGAGTCCAGTCAACACCGCAAATAAAGAGCTCGCCGGCTGTTGCGCCCGTAACTATTTCAAAACCGAAAACAGATTGGCGAGGCTGGGCGGTAGCTGCGGTATTGTTAATTGCGTTAGGTGGGACATTCTTCTATATGCGGCGACAAATCGCTGCTCAGGAAACGGCGCTCGGTCAACTGCAGTCGTACATTGACCAGCAGAGTACACGAATTGCGGCGGACGAAACTCAGTTAGGTCACCAGAAGGCTCTGGTCGCTTTGCTTGACGCTAAAGACACCAACATTACAGCTTTGGCTCCGACTGGCGCCCAACCAACAGTTCCGGCCAAAGTTTTGTGGAATCCCAATCAGAAAAGTTGGACGCTTGTCGCCAACGGAATGCCCGCGGCCCCCGCAGATAAATCGTATCAGCTGTGGTTTATCGTGAACGGGCAAAAGATCAGCGGCGGAGTATTCAAATCTCCCGATGAAGTATCCTCACAAAGTATACCCGCCGGAGTAACATCCGCTGATGTCATCGCAATAACGCTTGAGAAAGCGGGCGGATCACCTCAACCGGAAGGCCCCATTATTTTAGCCGGAAAAGCTTCCTAACGCTGTAGGGTCAGGGCACTCTACCCGGATTGCCGAAAGGCAATTAAACACTTTAGATCATCTAAGACTTCATCGTGCTTCGCACGATCCGGGCAGAGACGAGCCCTGCCCCCTACATCGTCGCAAACATTCATCCGCAAAAATTACTTGGGCAGCAAAACTAATCTGTCTTTCGACTGAGCCTCAATCGCTTTGCGACTAAACAACAACGGGAAATACTGTCCATTCGCCCACAACGGCAGCAGATCGCCATAATGCGGACTTCCCGGTTGCCCGGACTGACCTGGAACATTTATCGCCACTGATTTATCCCAATCGGATACGTCTAATATCTCGCGGAACGACGCTCCGTGGGTCTGGGCGAAACCAGCGCCAGCGGTGGCACAAACGGTATTGCCGTCTCCGCTCCGCGGAACGGAATCCAGATCGAATACGTTGCCAACCACTCCACCGCCGGATAGCGGATGTTTGAATGGCGCTTGATGCAGAGCTCCCCAGCGCCATTTAGAAGCGTCTTCGCCAAGCCTTTGCTTTGCATCGGTCATTGCCTGTTTCAATGTCTCGAGCAATACGCTGTCGCGCTCGGCTATAGAATTCTTGTCTGTGTTCTTCAGATATTCGATGACTTTGAAGATGCTGCCGCGCGTTCCGACAATTGACGCAGCTTCTTTCGGAATGTGCGTCCGCATAACGGCTGGACCCAGTTTATTCAACCAAATTTCGAAAAGAGCCGCCGCCGGGGAATCAGCATCGAGTCTGAGATCCCAGTTGTTCAGTATCTTCAACGCCAGCGTCACATCAGCATCGGTTGACCTCAAAGGTTTCAGCAAGGGCGCCAGATCACGTGCGGGCAGTGACAACACATCGTGCTGCAGTTTTTCGAAATCATCGATGGTGAACCCTTCTCGCGATGCGAGCACTTCGGAAATCCTGATTGCCCGAACCGGAGGGCTCCATTCATATCCGATCTGATGTTTGTAATTCGGCGGAAGAATATTGTTATTCGCCGTAGCAATGAAATGTGAAGCGGAATTGTAAGAATGAGGCAACTCCGACATCGGCAGGAAACCTTGCCATTCGTATTTGCCTGAACTACCCGGCACCGGCAGCAAACCTGACCAGCCTTTTCGTATCGGAGAAAGCCCGGCCGCGTGCCATCCGATATTGCCATCGACATCGGCGTAAACCAGGTTTTCCGACGGCACTCTCCACTTGTCCATTGCGGCTTCGAATTCATTCCAATTGCGGGCTCGGTCAAGTGTCAATGACGAAAGGTAACCGGCTGTGCCCGGCTCTGCGCCTACCCACTTCAGAACGTAAGCGCGATGACGTGATTGATCCTCAAAGACAACGGGACCGTGCTTCGTGAAGTGAAGCTCCAGCGGCATCGGCTGATCTTTTCCTTTGACGATCAGTTGCTGTTTGTCCACTTCCATTGGGCGCCAGGCGTTGCCATCTTTGTATTCAAGAGGGTTCTGTGGATTGGTCTCTTCGACATAAACGTCCTGCTGATCGATGCCAACAATCGTGAATCCGAAACCAATGCGATCGTTATGACCGACGGCAATTCCAGGCAAAGCTGGCTCGCCCGCGCCGATTACATCCCACCCCGGCGCAACAAGATGCGCCATATATCTTAGCGAAGGCAGCGCGATAGTCCTGTGTGGATCGTTTGCAAGAAGCGGCTTCCCTGTCGCCGTCAAAGCGCCACTGACTACCCAGTTGTTGCTGCCATCGTTTGCCCGAACGGCTGGCGGAGTGCTGGCTGTTTCGGCGCCAGCGGAAATGCGCCGATCAATGCCGTCTAAATCCAATCCTTCGGGTACTTCGATATTTACCGGAGGTTCGAGGTCTTGAAGTTTCGCCGCGACCTCTGGACCGACTGCTTTTACTAATTGAGCGCGGCTGACCTCCGTCGTCATATTTCGGGTCATCGTGAAACCAGCCAAACGAGTCAGGCAAACTTCAGGAGTCCATGGCTGCGGCTTGAATCCCATCAACTGAAATTCGATTGGCGGATTATCCGCCGATGCTGCTATGAAGGCGTTGACTCCCTGAACGAAGGCATTGATGATCTGCTTGCTGTCAGAAGAGTAGCTCTGGTACTCCTTTTCCATATCGCCGCGATATTTGATCAGCCGAGCGAATTTGTCCCGTTCAATTGCCGAAGGACCTAAAATCTCTGACAAGGTTCCTTCCGCCGCTCTGCGCCACATCTCCATCTGCCACAGGCGATCCTGTGCGGCTACAAACCCCTGAGCGAAAAAGAGATCGTCCGAATTCTGGGCGAAGATGTGTGGGACTCCCCACGGATCGCGAAAGACCTCGACAGACTTCTTCAGTCCCTTCAGACGGATTTCACCTTTTGTTTGTGCTACTGCGGCGCGGGCTCGCGTCATTACATTGTCGGACGTCAACTTGTTTGTATTAGGAGCAGCGTTTACCAGAAACAGCAGGCACAAAGAGAGCGCAATAAGTCTCATAGCTTTTCTCCGGATTGTCGGGATTGACAAAAGTTTCTGCTGTAAACGCAAAACTTGCAAGCCAAAATTGAAAATCTTGCATCTTAGAGTCTTAACGAACGATATGTAACAAAGAATTAAGGTTGTACCCTGATTACCTTCCTTGATTCCAATCTGGCTTTAGATAAAATGTGATTGGCAAGAGACTATGCAAACCATTCTTCTGGTCGGGCTTTCAGGGAGTGAGAAGGGCCGGGTCAGACTTTTTACTCAGGACTCGATAACGTTCGGCACCTCGCCGCGACAGGATGTCGATCTTTCGTCGTTATATACTGAGAACCCCAATGCAGAAACCCTGGCTCGAGTCTTTGTCAGAGACGATGGCGGCCAGATCCAGGTCGAAGACCCTGTGCTGCGCGTCGAAGTCCGCCACAATGGCAACACCGCATCGATTCTTCATCACGACAGCTCGACTGAAGTCCAGGACGGTGACCGACTCGAGTTTCACGGTCCCAATGGAACGATAGTTTTTCAATTCCAGGTTCTACCGGAAGAATATCAGACGGCGTCGTTGGTTAAGCAGCCCGACCCGGAAATATCGGCTGCGCATCACCAGGTTCATCCATTAACGGCGACGTTGTTTGTAAAGGAACTTGTCCGCAGCCTGTGGGCTGAAGTTGGATCGCGCGAACGTTTTCGACTCAAAGGCGCGCTGTTGATTATCGCAACGTTGATCGTGGCTGTCGTCGGATTCAACGTTTATCAGAATGTTAAAGTAGCGTCGTTAATCGGAGAATTTAATCGTTACAAACAGGAACAGGCGAATCAAAAAGCGGAACTCGACAAACAACGCGCAGAACTGGACAAACAACGCGAAGAAGTAGACAAGAAATTATCGACGTTCACCGTAGCGCAGCGAATAATGCAGGAATATCACGCCGGGGTTCCAATCATCGTTGGCGGATACACTTATGTAGATAAGAAGACAGGAAAAGAGCTCCGTTATCGTGATGCCAACGATACGGGCGAGCCTCTTGGAACCGATCAGGGCTTCCCTGCCAGTATCGACGGTCAAGGTCCTGTCGTTGTCGAAGAGTTCACCGGAACAGGCTTCGTCGTCGATAACGGATTGTTGCTGACGAACCGTCACGTCGTAGAGCCGTGGCTGGGCGATGAGCTTTCGCAACGCATAATAGCCGATGGATTTCAGCCGCACATGAGCCGTCTCATCGCCTATTTTCCGGGAATAAAGACGCCGTTTCCGCTTGAGGTAAAAAAGCGCTCGACGGAATACGATGTCGCTCTCTGCTCTTTCGATACCAGCGGCTATGCGATTCCCGTGTTGCCGCTTGCAAGTCCAAACTCTCACGCGCAGGTAGGCGAGCCCGTTGTCTTGCTGGGTTATCCGACCGGGGTCGATGGATTATTGCAAAGACTCGATGAAAACCTGAAGGACACAATCACCCATCGCGCGGGAAGATCGGTTGATCAGGTTACGCGAGAGCTTGCCGATTTCGGTCAGATCAGACCGCTGGTCACTCAGGGAAACATCACTGATATGCCGAACGGACGACTGGTGCACAGTGCGGATACGACAGAGGGTGGATCGGGCGGACCTCTATTCAATCCCGATGGAAAAGTTATCGGAATAAATTCTGCGGTTCTGCGCAACCCGTCGACTCAACAGGATTTTCGCGGGAGCAATTTCGGAATTCCAATATCAGTCGGCATCGGCTTGATCGAATCAGCCAAACCGGTAGCGGTAACGAAGTAGCCTATTTCGATACCTATCTGAATTTGTTGTAGACGAGTTCAAGCGGAACCTGAGCCAGTTTTGCCAGTTCGAACGCTCTCCTTTGATCGGCAACAGACATCCTGACTGACACCCATGCTCCGACCAGGAATGCGATACCCAGCAGAGCAAAGCACCCATCAATCATGAGGTCGCTGGTCGGGGTACCGTACGTTGCTCCATCCAGCAAAATCTTTACTCCTCCATACAATGCGAGGAGAAATCCGACAACTGAAAAAACCGACCTTAGATAAGCGTAAACAACAGATTTGATGTCTCGCTGAATTGGTATATATCGCGGCTTCTCGCCTCTTTGTTGCGGCTCAACAACGATATACGATTCCAGCGGAATGGAAGGAAAATAGTAGAGGTGACCGAATGTCGTCGCAACATACATGACACCTGGGACGCGATCTATCCGACCATATAACCTTTTACCCCAGACAATGATCATATGAATTTCCCCCACAACCAATTGAGGCAGTCAAAACACGAGTTCGCATTTCAACTTTCGGCAGAAAAGAACCGGCCATTAGAGAGTCGGCGAATTGACCGAGGGAAAATCAGATAGGCCGAAATAAAGGTGGGTCTAATGGCTGAACAAAGGGTGTCCGTAGCAAATTAAAATGACCGCTTTTCGTAGCAAATGAAATGTCCGGTTGTTAACAGCAAAGCTACCACTGAAATTGCATTCAATTCAACAATGGCAGCAGCTTCACTTGCCTGAAGAGGGGAGCGTCAGCTCCCCTTAGTTGATCCATAGCCGAAGCGAGGACTCTGTCAAGGACGCGCGAGAGCGCGCCCGAAGGGTTTATCCTTGACAGCAGTCCGCAGCGAAGGCTATGTGGCCTCACGCCACCTTCAA
>DASRDY010000123.1:0-9014 GCA_035652355.1 Blastocatellia bacterium | reverse complement strand
TTCACCCATGTGCAACGCGATGTTGCTATCTGGCGCAATCTGCCAGGCTGCCTTTATGTATTTTTCAGCTTGATCGATCTCACCTTTTTTGTATAGCACCCATCCGAGCGTATCCCAGGCACCGGAGAGCAGGACTACATTAGATAGATTCTCCGGTTTTACGCCCTTTAGCCTGACGGCGGAAAGCCCGACGGCAAGATCAGTAACTGCGGCTTCCGCGTACTCCTGTGCTTTATCAAGCTTAACCCCACCCTCGGCCATCGTGTAGGCAACCTCGTTATCCATATACGCATTGTCCGAAGTGGCTACGGCCGTTTCAAAGGCTTCGGCCGCCTTATCTTTTTGCCCAAGGTTCATATATGCTCGACCGAGGTTTAATTCGGTATTCGCAATGTCATCGGAGCCGATCGAGCGCGCGTGCTCCAATTCCTGAACGGCCTCTTTGTATCTCTTCATTTCGACGTACATGATCCCGAGATCGGCTGACGCGCGTTTATCCAGTGGCGAGACTTCTTTTTGCTTTCGAAACGCAGTTTCCGCCTCAGCGTATTTTTTTTGCGCCTGGTACGCTAAACCAAGATTTGTATATGCGGAATCGTCGAAGGGATTGACCTTTATTTGTTCGTTTAGCTCCTTAACGGCATCATCGTATTTTCCTGCCTGCAACAGGGTGTCTCCAAGTCTGCCGTGAACGGTAGTGTTATTTGGCTCCTTGACCAGCAATTTTCTCAATGCCTTTTCGGATTCCGGCTCGGCGTCCCTGCTGCGATAAGCCGGCAGTTCCGAAGGAGCGGCCTCAACGGCGGCTTCGTCATCGGCAGCCTTTGCAGAGTTGCCATCTCTATCTACGGTTACCCATTGTTCTTCGTCGGCGCGCTCTGATTTCAGGAATGCCTGATAATCCTGACGGCGCGAGGTTGGCAATTCGAGTTGATGCAAACGCAAAGTGCGCTCGCCAACAATCGTATTTCCCTCTACCTTATAGCTCGATCGATATTCTGCATAATCTCTTGTTAACGAAAGCGGCGAGGGCAAAGTCGGTTTGTACTTGTCATTGGGAAGAGAGAGCTTTAATTTGTACGTCAGTTCCGATACGGCGGTCAGTTTAATCGGCTTGGAATCTTTCTCTTTCTTTTCTTTTTCCGATGCATCGGTCAAGCTCATTTCCGGTATAGGCAGTTTGAAAATGTTACTCGTGCCCGACCAGGTTTCCTTATAACCACGATCTTTAAAGTCGCAATCAACCTCAAATGGTTTTTCGGTATCACTTGGATCTGCTGCGGTGACTTCGCTGGTTGCGAACGAGTATCCCATACCAATAGCACGCTCAACGAGAGAGGACAGATTACTCCATTGCGCCTTTGGGACTCGCCTGAAGGCAGAACGCAGCTCGAACTCGGGATCCCCGCGCAGGATGGCGTGAACATGACCGGACACATCACCTTTTTCAGAGATCTTAGCAGTGATTTCCAAGGTGACGTAGGTTGGGAATGGCGGATCGGCCGGAGTCATTTCCAGATGAGACGGTCCGGTTTCAGGAATCAGCAAAGCGTGTTTTTTTCGGGTTTCTGATGTGAGCATGCCAAATGGCGAGACTTCTGCGGTGGTATCCAGCCAGACCGTCTCTTTGCCAAGAGGTACAGCGGTTATGACATGATCGAATTGAGCAGGCGAAGGAACATCGGGATCCAGATCGTGCGAAGAATTTATCAGCACCGGGTCCGCGTGTATACCTGCAGCCGATAGCATCGAAGCCAACAATGTATGTTTATCTTTGCAATCTCCATATTCGTTCGCGAAAATTTCGGTGGCAAGGTGCGGTTGATAACGTCCTATGCCGAATGACAGGCTGACATAACGAAAATTCTTCGCGACAAAACCGTAAATGGCTTCGATCTTTTCCAGATCGGTATTTTTTCCCTTGGTCAATTCTGCGACCTTTGCTCGGATCTTGTCATTTGGAACGATTCGGTCGCGCTGAAGGTCGTCGTACCATTTGCCAATCTCATCCCAGCCTTTAAACGTCGTCATCTGAATCTGCGGACTCTTTTCCCGCTCAGCCTCCAGCATTCGCAACAATTCACCCGGATCAGACTCTTTATCTTTTTTGTCTTCGTGTTGAGGATGGGCGTGTTTCCACAAATAGATCCGCCGCCCATTTTCCTCTTTGATTACCGGATCCAGCCCATTCTCATTCTTCAGTTTCACCTGACTTGTCTGCGGTATATTTACCTCCAGGGTTTCATTCAGAACGATCAAAGGTTCTTTTGTAAAATTGTGCTCTACCCAGAACTGATTCGGAGCCTGAGCGGCGAAGATGTGGGAAGTGATGTGGTATTCCAGAGTGTCTCCAGGACGAAGCCCCGGCACCGTTATTTCCTTTAGTTTCAAATCAGTGTATACAGGCGCGATCTGCAGGACAGGAGGGGTCATTTCCTGAATGTTGCTTTCGGTAGCGTTGACTGTGCTGCCGTCCTTCTTGTGAACTGTTACGAAATCGATATCAAGCTTTTCATTCGCGCTGCTAAACGGAATCGCCAATTGGCCGAATACCTGGACACCGGCGTCGCTCTGAATTTTGACGCGCATGCCAGCTTCGCGCTGACCGGTGCCGTCGCTTTCATATTTATACGAAGTCTTCAGCTCCTCAATTATGAATGCTTCTTTCGAATAGTCGGTCGGCTTCGTTTTATCCTCAGTTTGCCCTTGAGTCCTGGATTCAACTGGTTTTGAATCCTGCGCCATAGCAGTACCTGAATAGGTAAGCTGCAATGTCGATGTAATAAGAAGAAGAACGGTTAGTGCAATTTTACTGTAGCGACGCATCTATTTATCTCCTGTCGGCGCCGCCATAGGACCGAGCTTTCGAAACCCCTGAGCGGGCAGCAGAATGCAGTACTATTGATTATCTACTATGGTATTGTTCACGATTTATTGCCATTTATACGGGGCTGTTCACCGTGGTTCAAAACTCAATTTATCACATCTGGTGTAACAATCAACCGAAGGTTTATTTTGCAGCTTGTCATGAAACCTGAAATCTGGACATTTCTGAACGTTAACGAAGCGCTCGCCTGCGTTTGAACATCTACGGTAACTTGCGCGGCTCCACCGCTTTGCTATGCGGAAAACCTTAGTCTGGCAAATGACCGGCGATTTTTATGATTGTTTCACAGCTTCAGAGGTTTTCCGCATAGCCGAGCGGCAAAGCCGCGGGAATGGGACCTTCAAACCAGCGAACCCCTCCGCGAAATTCCAAAAAATGTCCAAACTTGAGATGAAACCGTCGCAGCCTTTCCCTGAAAATCTTCTTTCAAATCAGCACTTCCAGAACAAAGGACGGCCGTTTATAATATTGTCCCCCGGTAGGAGAGCCCGAAGTCGTTTGGCTTCCTTAACATATCCGCTTGGTTGCGGCAGACCAACCACTGCTTTTCAGAAATACTGCGTCTTAATGATTCAATTTTTGCGTCGGCGAAACAGGAGTTTTTTGGATGAGTGAGGTTCCTGGAACAAGCGAAGGCTCGAGGATTCCAGATTTCTTACAGGGTGGCGGCGAGATGGGACGCCGGATGCGGTCTTACAATTGGGTGAACCATCCTCTCGGCCCGCCTGAAGGATGGCCCCAAAGTCTGAAGATCATAGTCCGCATAATGCTCACGTCGCGTTACGCGATGTGGATGGGGTGGGGACCGGAGTTATATTTCTTCTGCAATGATGCCTATCTTCCTACCGTTGGAATTAAAGAGAGCTGGTTCCTGGGCGAGCCCGCGAAGAAAGTCTGGGCAGAGATCTGGAACGATATCGGACCGCGCATTGAATCAGTAATCAAAAGAGGCGAGGCGACGTGGGATGAGGCATTAATGCTTTTTCTGGAACGAAGCGGCTATCCCGAAGAGACCTATCACACGTTTTCCTATAGTCCTCTAACAGATGATTTCGGATCAATCGGCGGGATGCTTTGCGTCGTCACCGAAGAGACAGATCGCGTCATTGATGACCGTCGATTGGCAATGCTGCGCGAGCTTGCCGCTGATCTTGCCGCAAGTAATACCGAAGAGCAGATATTCGCTGCAGTTGAAAATCGGTTATCTACGGATGACAAAGACATACCGTTTTCGCTGATTTATACGTTCGGCTCTGATTCCAATGTAGCCGAATTGAGGAGCAGCCAGGGAATAGAGAAGGGAAATGCGATTGCCCCCGCAACGCTGGATCTCAGTTCGCCCGATGCCATCTGGCCGGCCCAGAATATTCTGAGCAAATCGAACTCTATCCTGGCTACCGATCTGGCTGGCAAATTTGATGACATACCGACAGGAAGCTGGAACATACCAGCCAGGCAGGCTGTGATAGTGCCGCTGGCTCAAAGCGGTCAGGAACGACCCGCTGGATTTCTGATAGCGGGGATCAATCCCTACCGACCATTCAATACCCAATATGAAGGGTTCATCAATCTGTTGACTGGTCAGATAGCCGCAGCTCTGTCCAGCGCTCGTGCTTATGAACAGGAGCGCAAGCGTGCGGAAGCTCTTGCTGAACTTGACCGCGCAAAGACTACTTTCTTCAGCAATGTCAGTCACGAGTTCCGCACACCATTGACTCTGATGCTTGGACCTCTGGAAGAGGCCCTTAGCGACAGCGAACGGATGCCGCAGGAAGATCGTCAATTGATTGAAGTGGCGCACCGCAACAGCCTGCGATTATTGAAACTGGTTAACTCACTGCTCGATTTTTCCCGGCTTGAAGCGGGCCGCATCAGGGCGATTTACCAGCCAACTGATCTGGCACTCCTCACGGCAGATTTAGCCAGCGTCTTTCGCTCAGCCATCGAACGAGCTGGCATGAAGCTTGTGATTAATTGTCCGCCATTGTCTGAACCGGTTTACGTTGACCGTGACATGTGGGAGAAGATAGTCCTGAACCTGATCTCTAACGCCTTTAAGTTCACGTTTGAAGGCGAGATCGATGTTAGTTTGAAGCCGGCCGGTGACCATGTCGAGCTCACCGTAAGAGATACCGGCACGGGAATTCCAGTGAACGAAATCCCACATTTATTCGAGCGATTTCATCGTGTTGAAGGCGCGCGCGGTCGCACGTATGAAGGAACAGGCATAGGCCTGGCGCTGGTGCAGGAATTGGCCAGGCTGCATGGCGGCTCAATTTCGGTTGAAAGTCTTTATGGCAAAGGCAGCACTTTTATGGTGTCGGTGCCGTTTGGACATGCTCACCTGCCGGCAGACCGCGTCAGCAGCGTGCCTAATCTGACTTCTACAACATCGGGACCTAATCCCTATGTGGAGGAGGCGCTTCGCTGGTTACCGGACGGCAACGGTAGCAGCGATGCTGCACAGATGGCCGCACTCCAAGAGACTCCGCACCAAGCAAGCGATAGGTCTTCTAATGCTCCGGGAACAACGCCGCTGGTTTTATTGGCTGACGACAATGCTGATGTTCGTGATTATGTGCGGAGGCTGCTCAGCGAACGATTCGAAGTACACGCTGTATCCGATGGCCAGCAGGCGTTGGATGCTGCCAGGTCACGCCGACCCGACTTGATCTTAACCGATGTCATGATGCCGCGACTGGATGGATTCGGGCTACTGCGTGAGTTAAGAGCGGACCAGCGACTCCGCGATGTGCCTGTCATTATGCTGTCGGCCCGCGCGGGTGAAGAGGCTCGAATCGAAGGTTTGCAGGCTGGCGCAGACGATTATCTGGTAAAGCCATTCAGCGCTCGTGAATTGATGGCGCACGTTACGACGCGGCTCGAGCTAAGCCGATTACGTTCTCGTTTGCAGCAGGAACGCGCCTCGATTGCTAACCTTTTCGCGGCGACGCCGACGCCGATCGCGACTTTGAACGGACCGGATCTGATCTTTGACATGGTTAACCAGGCTTACAGTGCTGTTTTTCCCGGGAGAGATCTTGCCGGAAAACCGCTTCTTCAGGCAGTACCCGATCTGAGAGGACAAGGCTTTGATGACCTGCTCAGAACGGTTATGCGAACCGGCGAACCTTTTGTTGGACGGGAGATGTTAGCGAAAATGGATCGGTGGAGTACCGGTCAATCAGAAGATACATACTGGACCTTTATATATGCGCCTGTTCCGGATGATAGCGGCCAAAACAACAGCGTGATCGTGATTGCCAATGAGGTAACCCAGGAAGTGCGGGCTCGGAACAGGCTGGAGTTTCTGGCCGAGATTGATTTCGGGATTACTCAATTAAGAGATGCCGACATCATCGGACAGACGACTGTAGAAAAAGTCGCCAAGCACCTGGATGTCAGTTCCTGCGCGATCAGCGAAATCGATACTGGCGCCAGTACATATACAATCCTTTACGACTGGCGAGACGACGGCAGGAATTATGCGGGAACATATCCGCTGACTGATTTTATCTCGATTGACTTTGTGGGGGCATATCGAAATGGCCACGCTATCGTGGTCAATGATATAAGCGGGGACGAAAATACGTCTCCGTTTGTTGACAGTTACAAACCGTTCGGCGTTATGGCGTTCGCGTCAGTTCCATACCGCGCTGAAGATCACACGGAGGCGGTTTTTAGCGTCTCGTCGTCGAAGCCGCGTGTATGGGGTGAAGACGAGCTTCAGCTTTTGCGTGATGTTTTCGCCCGCGTGTATCCCGCGATCAAACGTGCGCGGGTCGAGGCGGAACGCGAACAATTGCTGGCAAGCGAACAATCAGCTCGAACCGCCGCCGAACAGGCAAATCGGCTTAAAGACGAGTTCCTTGCAACGGTCTCGCACGAGCTGCGCACTCCGCTAAACGCAATTTTGGGGTGGGCGAACATGCTTCGCTCGACCAAGCTGAACGCTGACACGACTGCAAAGGCGCTGGAAACCATCGAAAGAAATGCCCGGGCGCAGAACCAGATTATCAGCGATCTTCTGGACGTGTCGCGAATAATTTCAGGCAAGCTGCGGTTGGATGTTCGTCAGGTCTCGCTGGGGTCGGTCATCGAAGAAGCGATCGAAACCGTCAGACCGGCAGCGATGGCGAAAGACATACAGCTTCAAAAAATAATCGATCCATTAGCGGGTCCGGTTATGGGCGATCCTAACAGACTGCAGCAGGTGATCTGGAATCTGTTGTCAAATGCTGTCAAATTCACACCCAGGAAAGGACGAATTCAGATTTTTTTACAGAGAGTGAATTCGCATATCGAGATTATCGTCAGTGATAATGGTCAGGGAATTCAGCGTGAATTTCTGCCGCACGTCTTCGAGCGGTTTCGTCAGGAAGATGCAAAGAGCACTCGAAAGCACGGCGGCCTCGGGTTAGGACTGGCGATCGTGCGACATCTGGTCGAATTGCACGGCGGGATGGTCCGCGTCGAAAGTCCAGGCGAGGGCCAAGGCTCGATTTTTACCGTAACGCTGCCGGTTGCGCCGGTCCTGCGAAGCGCTGGAGCCGATCAGCGCGTTCATCCAACCGCCAGCGATAATTTAATGATCATGGACCTTCCCGACCTGACGAATCTTCGAGTGTTACTGGTCGATGACGAGGAAGATGCGCGGGATCTGATTACAGCAATGCTTACAAAAGCGGGTTCGGAAGTGAAATCGGCCAGTTCTTCGCCAGAGGCGCTGGAATTGATGAAGGAATGGAAGCCGGACGTGATATTGTCCGACATTGGCATGCCCGAAGAAGACGGGTACACCTTTATTCGCAAAGTCCGAACTATGGATGACGGCAGCGCAATTCCGGCCGCGGCGTTAACCGCATACGCGCGCGTGGAAGATCGCCTCCGAGCTCTTTCGGCCGGTTACCAAAGTCACATACCGAAACCGGTCGAACCAGCGGAGCTGCTGACCGTCGTGGCAAGTATGGCCGGAAGATTGAAGTGAGAAAATCTCACCCTGTTAAGAACGCAGTAATTTAAGTAGAATACCGTCGCTGCATCACGGAGTTCTTATACCCCTTCTGAGGAAAATCGGATGTTAAGACTGACGTTTAGCAAATATTTCGTCATCCTGACCACAACGATAATAGTTGGGACAGCGGTCGTCACAACAACCGCGCAAACGCAAAGCGACGTGTCAACATATTTCAATCAAGGCGTCGCTGCTCTGAACCAGCATAATTATCAGGAAGCAGTTGACGCATTCAAACAGGTCTGTAAGCAGCGGCCGGACATAATGGAATGTCACGCGGATTTGGCTCTCGCTTATAGAGGACTTGGTCAGTTTGAGGATGCTTCGACAGAGTTAAAAGAAGCCGCCAGGATAAAACCTGATGATGTAA
Source organism: Blastocatellia bacterium (assembly GCA_035652355.1). GTDB lineage: Bacteria > Acidobacteriota > Blastocatellia > DASRDY01 > DASRDY01 > DASRDY01. The sequence continues at coordinate 743 of DASRDY010000123.1, read as the reverse complement.
AACTGCAAACTCTTCTTGGCGACAACTATATGCGCCTGCGGGATTATTCAGACGCGGTCGATGCTTTCCAGGCAGCGATTCGTTTGAAGGCCGATTCGATGGAAGCCTATAACGGCTTGACCGCGGCGTTGGTATATCTTGAGCGATTCGATGACGCCGTAATGTATTTGAAGCAGGCGATCGGTCAAATGCCCAACGAAAGCTCGCTCTATTTTGATCTGGCGTCGGTTTACGCAAAACAGGGACAGATCGACAATTCGGTTAAGCAGTTGAATGCAGTTTACAAGCTGGATCCTAACTCTGTGACAGTCCTGGCGGCGATAGCGGAATTCGATAAGAAGGTTGGTCTCTTAAAAGAAGCAGTCGACATCTGCAGTCAAATAGTCAAACTGGCTCCGAACCGTTTCGAGAATTTCTACCTTCTTGGCGATGCATATTTGAACGTCGGTCGTCATATTGAAGCGGTGGATGCTTTCCAGCAGGCGATAAAGCTCAATCCAAACAGCGCGCAGTCATACTTTAAACTCGGACTCGCTCAGTTCGATCTGGGAGTGATCGATCGATCTCGGGATGCATTCAAACGAGCGGTTGAGCTCAAACCGGACTATGTTGGCGCCTACACGTTACTCGCGGTTACTTATGGTATGTCGGGTATGAAGAAAGAGGAACTGGAAGCGTCTCGCCAGGCCGCGGCACTAAGGCCAGAAGACGCAGACAAGCACTTCTTTCTGGGCAATTCCTAT
>DASRDY010000122.1:0-26747 GCA_035652355.1 Blastocatellia bacterium | reverse complement strand
GGACACAAAGAATTATGGATTCTCGAAGCGTCGCTATCGGATCGCCAAGGCGATGTCGCTATTGAAAAGAAAGAGCAGGTAGCTTAGAGTTGCAGTCATCGAACCGCTACCTGACCTTCTACTGAGTTCGGGGCAACTTCGAGGTCTTTACTTCTTTCATCAAAGACAAGTGTCGCGGATTCACCCCCTGGCGCGTCTTCTCGTCCTTCAATATGTGCACCATTGATGTGAAGTAACACGCTAGAGAATGTAGGATAAATGCTCTTTTGGTACGCTATGATTTTTGGAATACGAGGAGGCCATTGTCTTCCAGGGTCATTTTTCTTGGGCTCATAAATTTTATTGAAATACTTTTCCAATTTTTTTGGAGCGTCTATGATTTCAGTCTGGAGAAGGTACGAGGCGATTTGTGCAACTCGTTTCCAGTCCAAAGATCGTTGGATGTTCCTAACCTTCTCTGGATTTCTGTGAGGAACATGTGGTGTACCCGGCCACCATTCGATTAGTTTTAGAACTTCTAGGGCTGCTAAGCAGGTCGGCATATTCGGAACATCGGTCGGGAGAAAAGGATTCTTTGGAACGATGACAGATATCTTTTTTAACGAGCTATTAGGACTCACAATCGGAAACTCCTATTTAATGAAATTGACATCGCCTGCCGGCCTGGTGAATACACGGCCGTAATTGAATGTGCCTTGAAACCTTGCGCACAGAATATCATGCTAGTCTTATAGCTCCAAGGGCCTTTCCGTTGGTTCACATACACTACTGAGGTGATTAGTTAAGGCAGCCAATGTGGGCGGCCCATACACATTAATCGTTAGTGACACTGCCAAGATTGAGTTGCTGCCTAGGGCAATTTGCAGACGCCACCTTTGGCGCTCTGGAAAAGGAAATCATTTCTTCATCGCGGATTAGTATTTCGATGAATTGGGGTTACAATGTATTGCAAATTCGGGGATATTCTTAATAATCTGAACCAGGCAATCCCTCTGTCGGTTGGAAGGATCGCATAATATGCTTTGGAAACATCGAACTGTCAGCGCGCTGATTCTGATGACCTTCAACCTGCTTGCCTGCTGGCCGGTTCATTCAGCGTGGGCAACAGCGGATATGCTCAACGATAGCTGGACTGCCTATAAAGGACGTTTCATCCAGGGTGACGGCAGAGTCATCGACTTAAAGGCAGAGGGCGTCTCGACTTCTGAAGGCCAGAGTTACGCGATGCTGCGTGCGGTCTGGGTCGGTGACCAGCAGTCGTTTGATCGAATTCTGGAATGGTCGATAAACAACCTTATTAACAATGCTCGTCCCGATTCATTGTTCGCCTGGAAGTGGGGAAAGCGCGACAACAATTCGTGGGGAGTTCTGGACTCTGCAACTGCCAGCGACGCCGACGAAGATACGGCGTTCGCTTTGTTGCTGGCCACGGATCGGTGGCGGGATAAAAAGTATGAAGAACGAGCCCAAACAATGCTTGCCGATCTTTGGAATAAGGAGACTCTGGAGTCGAATGGCCGTCGTTATTTAGCCGCAGGCGATGGTGAGCGCGAAGGAGTCCTGGTAAGAATCAATCCATCATATTTCTCGCCACTGGAATATCGTTTCTTTGCGCAGCGCGACGAGTCTCACAATTGGCAATCGTTGATCGATCCTGGCTATGACATGGTGGAAAAGACTTCGAGTGTTTCGCCCGTCAAACTTCCGCCGAACTGGGCTTACCTGGATCCAAAGAGCGGCGTGATTTCTGTTCCTGATTCCTTGACCAGTCAACTGGGCGATTATTCTTATGACGCGATTCGAGTCTTCTGGCGCGTAGCTCTCGATTATCGCCATACAAAAGACCAGCGAGCCTACAACTACCTGTCACAGCACACCGAATGGTTGTCGCGCTACTGGTCGATCAGAAAGCAATGGCCGGCGGAATTGACCAACGATGGGGTTCCGCGCGTGGATTTCGAGACGCTGGAAGCTTATGCGGCCGTGCTGCCGGCAATGGAAATATCAAAGCCGGGAATCGCACAGCAGATTTATGAGACTAAATTGCAGCCGAACTATCACGACGGTTTGTGGGTGAGGCCGAATACGGATGACGCTTACAGGTATTATGCGCAGAACATAGTTTGGTTCGGGCTTGCGGTCTATCGTGATACATTGCCCCTGAGAGTCAATCTGAAGAACGCGTCATAGGGTTCGAGAACGACCTACCAAAGCCAAAATGGACAATCCTGAATTGCTGATAGTTGCCGGACCTAATGGTTGTGGAAAGACAACTCTCGCGAAAGAATATCTGGCTGGATCAAATTTCCATTATCTAAGCGCCGACGACATCGCTGCACAGATTTCGCCAGGTGATCCACAAAAAGCTTCGATTATTGCCGCCAGGAAATTCGCATCGATTCTCGAAGAGTCTTTGCCTGAGAAGCAATCGTGGGTTATTGAATCGACACTCGCAGGGCTCACGGTGAAACGATGGTTAGCAAATGCGAAGAACCTGGGTTACAAAATAACCATAGCATTCGTTTTTCTCGATTCGGTCGAATTATGCCTGGATCGCATTTCAACACGTGTAGCGAACGGCGGACACGATGTCCCTGAGGAAGATATTCGGCGACGGTTTCCAAGATCGATTCACAATTTCTGGTACACTTATAGAACGATGGCAGATCACTGGTCACTGTTTTACAACACAGAAGAATCATGCCGTCAAATTGCGTTCGGGGAAAATGCCGTTCACAAGGTTCTGGATCGAGACATATTCAACAAATGGCAGGGATTAATCGCATGAAGCAAGAAGCGAACAACGGACAAGTGAGTATCGACACAATTCGACGAGCCCTGGAATTGCAGGAAATAGCCAACACTGCAGTTAGAAAAGCCCAGGAAGAGAATCGTCGGAAAGGCATTCCGAACTGGTATTCGATTAACGGCGTGATAGTTAGTGATCAGCAACTAATGAAACTGCAAAAAGAACGAGAAGAGGCGGGTAATTCCTCAACTCATTCCTCTGAGACTGAGACTGCGACCACTGTCCCTCAAAAATAAAATAGCGCGACCATCCGATCGCGCTATTCCGATGATTAACAACAGTTTCGAGTCAGGTCAACTGAACCTGAGATGTTCCTGTCCGCTGTGTCGGTTGCGATAGCGCACTAACGCCGCCCTGAACACCACAAACATCAGGAACAAGATCACCAGGAAAATAATCACGAAGATTATCCAATATTCACTTATCGTAAGCTGAATATCGCGATACCAGGGGACATTTGCAACGTCAGTGCTGCGCCATACGTCCGGTGTTCGCTGGATGTTGAAATGGCCATTGTTTTCGACCAGCACCAGGTTGCCTTCCAGACCTTTCAGATCTTTGTTATTGACCCGGTCGCCCAGGAAGAGCTTGTCGTCGATCAGCACCCTACCGGTGTTCATCATTGCCTGATCGTTGCGGCCGGTGAATACGATGATTACATGTTTCGCTTGTTTATCCTGGAAATAAGAGAAGGTCGGTCCCCAGGGTGATATCATCTCTTCGATGTAACCCTGATCCGAAATTATATTTGAGCTCAGCTGAGGATCCCCTTCGATTCCCAGCATCGTTTTCTTATCGTTGCTCAGGCTGAAGACGCTCTTCTTTTGCTTGCTGATTTCCGCAATCATCGGTTGGCGCGACGGCGTGCCGATAACAATCAGGTTCTTGTTCTGCTTCGTAGCGTCGTCAGGCATTCCCAGGACGACGTCGAATGCGATACGATCAGACCTGCTCATGCGGCCCAGACGAGTAGTGACATCCATCAACATTTGCACATCATTTGGCGATGGCTGTGCAGGTAAGATAATGGCGTCATTCTGCATGTCCTGATATTCAGTGAATGGGAAACCGCCATTGCGGAAAGCTTCCAGGTCAGGAAGTTTGGCCACATTATCTTTGGGCATATTAAAGCTGGTGTCCGCGAACAATGTACCGTTCAATTGGACGTCTTCAACTCGTTTGCATGGGTCGAATCCGATTGGGAACAAGTGGAAATGCACACTGAACTTTGAATTCGGGTGAATCAGTCCCGAAGGCATATCGAACGTTTCCCATCGCGAATCGCCGGCTCTCTGATTGAGCGGATAGGCTCTGACGACAATATCGTCCACTCTGATTTCCATTGTCGACAAATCGGGGTTCAGATTTCCTGTGTACTGGAAATGAACTTTGACCGTTTGGTCGCGCTCACGGTATTTGAAATCAGGAATCGCCTTGAAATCCATGATTATTGGAGTTGAGAAGAAACCATGAACTGTCTGATCCGTGTATCCCATATCCCTGAGCGTGAAGGTTTCCTTGTCGGGAATATATCCCGGCCAAGCGTGCGATACTGCTGCCTTGCCTTCTTTTACATCTGAAAGAGAAGCCGAATCACCGTTTAGCAGCGTGCTCTTTGTAGTGGTCGTGAGAGCTTGTGCGGCCTTCACAACATCAGGACCGCTGTTCCCGGTCACGATCAGGATAGGGATCAACGGATTACTGGGGCTTTGCGTTACCTGTACAAATGGTCCGCTTATCGATCTGCCGCCGGTCAAATCTCTTATCGCCGGTTGCTCCGTCGGAGTGCCAACAATGATCAACGGAAACTTCGCGTCGGCGATGTTATTAACAAAGGTGGTCTCCATCGGGTGCCAAGCGGCATCTTGCGCCAACGTGGCATTGACGGTCGCCAGAGCTTTCAGCGTTTGCGCCTGATAACTGCTTGATTGCGGGGCCAGGTACTGGATCTCGACTGGACCGTAATGAAGATCATCATAAAATGGCGCAGGCCAGATCGACAAATCAGGTTTTGGCGGAGTCGGTTTGTAAACGAAATAGATCTCTGATTCCTTGTTTATGCGGGTCCACAATGACGAGTGGAAAGGATCTTCGCAGTCACGGGTGTAATGCTGCGCGACAGAGAACTCCAGTTTGTTGTAATCCTGCAGAAGTTCTGGTGGAATCGGCACTGTGATTGTCGTTGTCGTAATATTTGACTTATCGAGCTCAATCGTCTTCAGATTCGTGCTGTTAACTGTAACGACCAGGTAGGACAGTTCCGGAATCAATGCCTCTGAGTGAGAAAGCTGTATCCTCACTTCCGTTCCCGATTGAATCGTCCACTCTCTTGGACGAACAAAATTGATCGTAGCTCCGCCGGCCACTCCTCTCAACTGAATCGGATCGGAAACGAAAAGATCCGTATCGAGCCGAGCGTGATAATCCTTCAATCCGCCGGTCAGCGGCGCGGCTTTCGACTCAGAGCCAGGTCCGGTTGGTTCCTGTCCGGTTGCCAGAATCTGTTGTCCGGTGGTGGAAGTTCTTGTCTGCGCCGGAACCATCAGGGGAAGCTGACCGATTAACACCAAAGCAATAGCGGTGGCGCGACCGATCAGGCGTAGCATGCCGTTACTTTTAAACACGATGTTTACTCCTCGAGATAGACGCTATAGATGCGCAGGATACCCACAGTATCGGGCATTATCTTAAGCCCTATCTAATTTTGATACCAGGGCATCGGAGTGCCGTCCATGGCGGCACCTTTAGCTTCTCACTGAAAGCCCAATTTCTCTGTAAGCCTGCGTAACCATCCAGGTGGATAGTCTTAATCGCATCCATTCACGGAGCGATCCCACACAAGCAGACGCTTACAGCCGTCATATCGGAACGGTCCATAAGTCTCAGTAGAGATTTTTCAAGTGGAGACTATATAAGGTTTTACACCGGCCAATGGGGAGTGTCAACCGGTAATCTAACGAGCCTTATTTCAGCGAACCTGAATGTCTGTCGATCTGGACGCGAATCAGCGCTAGACATAATTGGCCGAACACAATATAACTTTTCCTTCTCCGGAACTCTTAACGCCTGAACGGAGGTCATTCGATTGAAGATACTGGCGCAAGGTTGTCGTGTAACCGATCCGAACAGGGCAGAATGGTTAAGCGAGGGTACCAGGCGATACCAATCACCGATCAACCGGGCGAACGGTGCACGAGACATTTCGCAGACCATAAGCGTTTTCAGCCGTGGTGTCGCGCCTGCCAGACGTAATGCATCAGGTGAAGAGGCGCTTTACGTCGTAAAAGGCAGCGGAACCTGTGTTATCAATGGTTTCAGCTACGAAATTACGCCTGGAACGGGCATCTACGTCCCACCTGCCGAGCGGTACCAAATCGAAAATAAATCCGACACACCGCTGGAAATTATTAGCGTATGTTGTCCGGAGGAAACCAGCGTTGAGCTCCATTCAGGACCGGTGGCAATAAATCCGGGAAGTTCGACCAACGCACCCAAACTAACTGTTCACAGATCAGAGCGGAGGGCGATTCCAACCGGCGACCGCTCGTTTTATCTGATGGTTGATAAGGATATCGGGTGCAAGCAGGTGACTCAGTTCATTGGAGTAATTCCGCCGAGTAAGGCTCCGCACCACTATCACACTTACGAAGAAGCTATTTTTATCCTGGGCGGAAGCGGCATTGTCTGGGCCGATGATGAGTCCTGCGAATTTTCCGCTGGTACCAGCATTTATCTGCCGGTTGGGCAAAGGCATTCGCTCGAAAACAATGGAAGCGAAGATGTAACGCTGCTTGGGGTCTTCTATCCTTCGGGAAGTCCCGCTGTTAGATACGATGACTGATCCTACACACATTAACCTGACAGCCTTAGCCGACAAGCTGTGGAACTGGGCGGCCGAACACGGCATTCAGGTTCTAGTGATCCTGGCCGTGGGCGCGGCAGTGCTATGGCTGGTTCGTATAATGACCCGCGGACTGACGCGATATGTTCAGTCGGACGGATCATCAGCTCAGCACGCTCGCCTGCAAAGGGCTGCAACGCTTAGCTCGGTAATCAATAGCCTCGTCCGCTTTGCGGTGATCGCCATCGTATTGATGGAGATCCTGGAGCAGATAGGTATCAGCGTCGGACCTATACTGGCCGGCGCCGGTATCATCGGACTGGCGATAGGTTTCGGAGCGCAGGCACTGGTCAGGGATTTCCTTGCGGGCTTCTTCATCGTTTTTGAAGACCAGTTCGGTATCGGTGATACCGTAACGATAGGCGACACGACCGGAACGGTCGAGCGAATGACGTTGCGGATTACGGTGATTCGTGACGGCGAAGGACGATTGCAGTACGTACCGAACGGGACCATAACCAAAGTAACAGTCGTCGCCAGAGACTGGTCGATTGCCAACGTCGACGTTACCGTCGCATACCAAACCAATCTGGACCGGGCGATTGAATTATTAGGGCGCATCAGCTCTGAACTGGCAGCGGAGAAAAAGGACGCAATAATCGACAAACCGGTGGTAGCTGGCGTTCAAGCACTGGCCGACAATGGAATCGTAGTAAGAACCACATTCAGGACGAAACCGGAAAAGCGCGGCGAGATCGCCAGCGAATTTCGGCGTCGCGTTCGTTACGAATTCGGCCGCGCCGGCCTGGAGATACCAGTCTCTCAATCACCGATAAAGCTGTCCAGTGAAACCACCGGTACGGCATGACAACCCGGCCGAAAGTGGCCGCCGGACTTTCCTTGCGTAATTCCGTCGCTAAGCCTTATGATTCAACAGTACGCGATCAACCTTTAGATCCCATAGTCAATTTATGCTTAATCCGAAGCCGAAATTGAAGGACACGGCCAAGGTGACGATTGAACCTGCTTCAGTCGAGGCGGAGTCTCGGTCTGATGTTTCATCCCTTTTACAGTTCATCGCGACGCTGAACCACACGGACAATCTGGACCAGGTACTGAGCCGAATGCTGCGGCGGGCTACGCGTCAGATTGGAGTCAAACGAACTGCCGCATTGGTGCTGGACCGCAAGGAGCGATTTGTAGTGCGAGCGGCGAAAGGCCGTGGATTGCGCCGGTTGCTCGGAAAACGCATAGAGATAACAGAGTCCGCGAATCTATCGCCATTTTATTACGCTGACCAGCTCGGCAGCTCACTTATACGGTCGCTTCGTCCTGTTTTGAATGAATTTCCGGCGATGATAATTGCACCGATAGTTCGCGGCGACAGGCTGCTGGGATTCCTGCTGTTTGACGGAAAAGTTTCAGAGTCGCCGTTCAGCGAGAGCGACCTGGAATTCCTTACTCTGTTTGCTTCCGTGACCGCCGCGGCAATCGAGACGAGCCTCGCGCAGTCGGAAATGCGGCGAGCCAATCAACGACTCAGCGTTCGAACACAGCAGCTCTACACTCTGTTTGACGTCGTTCGCGAAATCAACCTCGCCAACAATACTACAGAGATCAATCGATTGCTGATAAACACATTGCTGAGCCAGACTGCAATCAACGGCTGCGGCGTGTTTACGCTGGTTAACGGCAAGTTACGATTCGGACTGGCCCACGGAATCGACGCTTCGGGTGAAGATGTGGCCTATCTGCTGAATACGACGTTGCTCGGGCCGCTGCTTGCGCACGAAACGCCGATGCGGCCAGGGGGTTTTGAAAACCGCGCCGGTTCTGACGCTTTGCGGCGATGGGGAATCGATTATCTGGTGCCAATGAAGAGTCGAGAGCAGACTCGAGGGTTGCTGGCCATCAGTTTGACAGCATCACGGTCGGAACTTACGGATGAAGAGCTCGAGTTCATCGCGACATTAGGTAATCAGGCGATTATCGCGCTGGAGAATCTTCGATTGCGCGAAGAGATGCTGATAAAAGAGCGACTCGAAAGAGAAGTTAGTATTGCGCGTCGAATCCAGCAGACTCTTCTCCCGGACGAGTGCCCACAAATATCCGGGTACGAATTTGCGGCAATGGGTGAAAGTTACAGTGAGGTCGGCGGCGATTATTACGACTTTATTCAGATAGACGATCATCGAATAGGCATCGCCATTGCCGATGTCACTGGAAAAGGAATTCCCGCGTCGTTATTGATGGCCTCAGTTCACGCGACGGTCAGAGCGTTGGCAATCAGTTCTGAACTAGAGTGTTCCGAGATCGTCCGACGCATCAACCGACTTTTGTATCAAAACGTCAGGGCCGAAAGTTTTGTAACTTTCTTTTTTGGGATCCTGGATACAAGAGATAATACTTTTGTCTCAGTTAACGCCGGGCACTGTTATCCATTACTGATAAAAGCGAATGGTCGCACCATTAATTTGAGAGAGGGCGGTTTGGTGCTCGGACTGGTCGAAGACTCCATTTATGAGTCAGAAATGCACATTATTGATCCAGGCGACCTGTTGCTGCTCTATACCGATGGTCTGAGCGAGATCATGAGCCGTGATGACAACGAGATGTTCGGCGACCGACGAATGATGGAGGTGATCGCCTGTTCACGACAGGAACCCTCTGAAATGCTTGATGCACTATGTCAACAGTCCCAGGCATTTGCCGAAGGACTGCCCTCGCACGATGATACGACAATTGTAGTCATCAAAAGAGTTACGTAGCGCAAGCAGCCTGCCTCCGCCGTTCCCAGATGATCAAGTTGAACCCCACTGTAGTTGACTCATCCTAACAAATAAGGATGGTTGCGCAACGTCGGTTCGATTATTACAAATTTATACAGTGCAGGATGTTATAATACCTTTTTGATGAAAAGTTGCTTTCGTCACTCGGTAGATGGTTGTAAACTTGCTTCCAATCAGCCAAGTTTAGCAAGAAGACAGTTCCCAGGGCTCGGGGAGAAGCTTTGACTCAGAAACAAATTGTCGGCAAAGACGTTTCATTTAGGAGACCGGCGATTTGTGACGGTTTGGTATAATCCAAACACTCTACGTCGAAGGTCGCCGCATGGACGGGCTCGCCTGTAAGTCAGCATTCGGGAGGAATGGTATATGTTCAATGGAACATTCAATGAATCGGATCCTAACTCATCGGTATCCGAACCTCTTACTACGCAACCTCTGGTTCAGCCTGCGAGCAGCAGACTTGTGCCAAGCATCGCGGCCGCCCGCGGTGAACGGTTCTTTATCCTGGGAATGCTGGCTCTTGCATTGTCGATAGGTATCGCGATTGGCGCGGTGATAACTCGACCGGCCAGCGCTGACCATCGCATCATGCTGGTCAACAGCAAAGGCCAGATCAACGATCCTTCGGTTTTTGCTAAGGTCGCCGATGCCGTTCATTATTCTGTTGTCAACATCACAAGCATTGAAGAAGGTCCGAGCCGTGGCGACGGCCTTTTTGGTGGTGGCAGGCGAACTGGAACGGGTTCAGGAGTCATCCTTGATAAAGAAGGCTTCGTTTTAACCAACAACCACGTCGTTGATGGCGCCAGCAAGATATCGGTTAAGCTATACGACGGAACCCAGTTCAAAGGAACCGTTGTTGGGACGGATCCTGAAGCCGATCTTGCTGTAGTGAAGATCGATGCCCACGGCCACCAGCTTGTAGAAGCCAAAATGGGCGATTCAGATAAACTTGAAGTCGGCGACTGGGTGCTGGCGATAGGCAGCCCATTCGGTCTCGAGCAGACAGTTACACAGGGCATCATCAGCGCGAAAGAGCGAGTGACAGACAGCAGCAGCGCGTTACAACAATTCATTCAGACTGACGCTGCGATAAACCCGGGTAATTCAGGCGGTCCACTGGTTAACCTGAACGGCGAAGTCATCGGTATCAACACTCAGATTGCTACTCGCACGGGAACGTATAACGGAATCGGTTTTGCCCTTCCATCCTCGACCGCGGTTGAGGTTTACAATCAACTGGTCAATGGTGGACAGGTTCATCGCGGGTATCTGGGTATTTTCCCGAACCATGTTCCTGCCCAGATGGCAAAAGCAAATAACCTGGCCGAAGGCGAAGGTGCTCTCGTAAACGATGTAACGGACGAAGATGGTCCGGCGGCCAAGGCCGGTCTTAAGAGCGGCGACATCATAATCGAGTTCAATGGCGCCAAGATCAAAGACGAGCGCGATCTGGTACGCCGAGTTGCTGCTACACCTGTAGGAACAAACACAACTTTGAAATTCATCCGCGATGGTCAGTCGCATACCGTCACTGTAAAGCTTGGCGAACGGCCCAGCACTCAAACCGCCATTCGCGTCAATCCTCAGGATCAGCAGGATGATGGAGGGGAAAAAGCGCCGAAGACTGCTCCAATGCCGGGCGGCGGAACGATAGGGCTGGAAGTCGAAACGTTCACAGCCAGAAAGGCTGAGCAGCTTTCAATGAAAGTACTTCCGGGCGTTATCATCACTAACGTTCTGGAAGGCAGCGTTGCCGAAGACGTCGGTTTGCGTCGCAACTTTATCATCCTGCAGGTCAACCGTCAGCAGGTTACTACAGCGGATGAGTTCAACAAGATAATGAAGACATTCAAGTCCGGTGAGGAGATAACTCTGCAGGTTGCAAGGCGAGTCGGCGCAGACGACAAATTGCAACGCAGCTTCATTTCAATAACAATGCCCTAAGGCAGAATAACAACTGTTAAAAAAGCGAAGGGCGACTCCGGCGAGTCGCCCTTCGCTTTGTTCGGTGAAAAAGGGAATCAGTAATCTCTGACAACTGACGTTCCGGACAGCATATCGTGCCAAGCGCGGCGTTCCGCTCCCAGAACAATCCATAAGAAGCCCATAGCCAATGGAGCCGCCGAGAATATGTGCCCTATCGTTCGGGCAGCCGCCTGGAACAGCGTTGGTGGCTTGTGGTTATTCAGGCTCATAACGTGGATGCCGGTAAATGCCATGCCGACTGTTCGACTGACCAAACCTATCGAGAGCACTGAATAAACGAACCCCGCAAGAGCAACCAATCCCCCGAGCACATACAGGACTCTCGGGTCCGAAAAGTTGACTTGCAGAAACCACAGCGCTGCGGCAAACGGTGTCGCCGTCAACAATATGATTCCGGCATCGACCAGCGCCGCGACGAATCGCTGACCTACGCGAGCCGTGTCATCAAATTCTTCTGCGCCAAGATGCAGCAGTTTGTCGAGTTGGGCGTCAGGATCGATTCGCGACGAAGTTGAACTGGCCAGATCGGCGTGATAGTCATATTCCAGACTTTCGCGACTGTACTGAGTAGGTGTGATACTGTCTGAATATTCGTCAAGAGAGAGAGGAATATCCTGTTCCAGCGTCGCCGATATGGACTTTTGCGGGAGAGGGTCGGCAACAATTTCCTTTTTAACTTCCTTTTTACTGGCCGGCGCGCTGACGAGCGGTTCTTTCGTCACTGCCGGTGGAGGGGGAACGATTTCAGGTGTCGGCTTCACAATCGGAGCAGTGACTGACGAAACTCTTTCGATCGTCGGCTCTGGCCGAAGCGCGATTTTTTCCTCGACGGTCACCTGTGGTTTACGATCGACCTTTCGCTCAATGCGCGGTTCGATTTTCAACTGCGCCGCCGATTGCACAATTCTGTCGACTCTGGGCTCCGGTCGTCGCTCTATTTTTGGTTCCGATCTTTGCTCTCTTTTAGGGGATTGAACTCTGACGGATGGTGCCGGTGTTGGAGCTTCGACGGCGCGCTGCAAACGGCGCAAAGCTGCCTCGACAATTTCGTTTGACGGGCGGGCCTCATCATCTTTTGCTTTTGCGTCGATCTTCGGTCTGGGCTCAACGGCCAGGGCTACGGCAGTAGCAGCGCCGGCCCCAGAATGCCCGACGGAAGCGTATGATCCGCTTCCTTGAGCGCGACTTGCTCTGGAGGCGCGAACCTTTGCCGCAACTTCGGCGCGCCAGTCGGGAACTGCATTTTCGGTTTGCAGACGTTGGTTGACAGGAAATTCAATCAGCGTCGAATTTGTTTTTAGATTCTCTTCTGTTTTCAAACAACCGCACTGTGGGCAATCCGTCGCGGTATCGGTGAACGCATAGCCGCAATTGCGACAATTCATCTCGGTACAACCTCTTTATGGATTTTGCCGCCCACACCGGCAATTTGCCAAACTCTGTTGCCTGCCCACATTCGTGAATGGGAGGCGATGATGGAATGCTGCTGTGACAAGCCCTAAATTTGGTTCAATCCCTGTCTGCGTGTGGCCATTGTCACCGCTCGTCAAGATGCGGCGATGGTAACAAAAACGGTAGTGCGGGTCAAACGAATTCCGATGGATAAGGCAATGGATTTAAGAAAGGACATTAAGATATTACAGAAACCTGTGCATTATATACGTGTCAACCAGTCCGAGTTCGCGATGATTGAATGCTTTAGGTGAAGTTCCGATGATTTGGAATCCAAGTTTTTTCCATAACGCGACGGCAGCGGTGTTGGTGCTGACGACGACATTGAATTGCATTGCCAGATAACCCGCTTTTCTGGCTTCTTCGATTGAGTGTTCGCCAAGGAGTCGGCCTATCCCGCGTCCCTGCGATTTGGGACTGACGATGTACGATGCATTTGCGACGTGCGATCCGTAACCCGGATGATTCGGCTTTAACATATATACGCCGACTATTACACCGTCATCCTCGGCGACATGCGTAGAAGCCTCCGGGTCCATCCACTTCTGATACGCCACATCTTTAGTGGTGTTCGGAGGATTTGTGTAGGTATCTCCGGTTTGGATTACGTCGTGAAAGATCTGCCAGATCTGATCGAAATCAGATTCTGTTGCTCGTCTTATCTGAATCATAAAGCAAATTCAGGATTCACAAGTGGCGATCGTTTATTTAATGCCAAGCAACTCGACGTCGAAAACAAGCGTCGCGTTCGGAGGAATCACACCGCCGGCGCCCCGCGCTCCATACCCGAGATTGGCCGGAATAATCAACTTCCTGCGGCCGCCGACCTTCATGCTCATAACACCTTCGTCCCATCCTTTGATAACCCGACCGACGCCGATCGGGAATTCGAACGGCTTGTTTCTGTCGACTGAACTGTCGAATTTTGTTCCGTCCTCCAGCGTGCCTATGTAATGGACTATAGCTATTTGTCCTTTTTGCGGGCTGGGTCCTGTGCCCTCGACCAAATCGACGTATCTTAATCCTGAAGGTGTTGTTTGTTCTGTGCTCACAGTTGTTGCGATTCCTCCTGATTTGATTATGGGCGTACTTTGCCATGAAAGAACCTGCCAGCGGCCGCGCTGATTTGTCCAAACCTCAGTGTAGCGAATCTCGCTTTGATCATTCCACTTCGCTTTCCCGGTGATTACCGCGCCGCTGCCAAGCGCAGTGATCTTAACATCATCCGTAGTGATCGAGGTTACCTTCAAATCACCAGATTGAACCTTTGCGACGAAATCTTCTTTATTAAGAGTAGTTCCGTCATTTCCAGTGCCGACATAATCCCTGGCAAGAATACGATTGAGCGCATCGGCGTCTTTATTAATCATCGCATCAAACCAGGACTGTTCCAGTTTCTTCAATCGCGGCTGGATGTTGACTGGGCGTTTTTTGACGGGTTTTTCTTGTGAATTTGTCTTGTTAGTCTCTTGACCAAAGACAAAAGAAATCGAAAAGAATAGAGAAACAAACGCAAGGGTTAGAATCCGTTTCAAATACTCATCTCCTAACAATTAATTAAAATGTAGCGAGGCTCACCAAGGTGAACGGTTGCACTTGTTTGATCATTTCAGATAGGCGAGTTCTATCGGGTAGCTTCCCTTCTCTTCCCAGGTCGCATCGATTTCACGCAAAAACAGCTTAAGATGCCAAACTCCTTCCGGAGCAACAGGAAAAAAATCTTCCCTAAAGACAAGGCGATGGTTTGCCTGTCCTGACGTAAACATCCAATCATCTTCTGAAAAGGGAATAATCTGGCCCTGCGGTGAATGTAGCTCTATGCGTTGTCGATACTTTTTATTTTCTTCACCCCCAGAATTTCTCCAGAGGGTAAGTATGCTCCAGCTTAACGGAAAATCTGTAACATCCGATGGCGCAATCCCGCTGGGAATAACAAACGTTATTTTTTCAAGCAGATTAAAAATCGATATTATGTCATCGGCTTTATCCACTATCACTTTTTCGCAGGCTAGGAATGTAATTAGGTCTGGCATTTGTCAATCCTTCAGGCTGCTCTTATTCGTAAATGCGGGAATTGCCGATGTCTAGATCGAGTCGACTCTGAACCAGATGAGGCCGATTGAAATTCCCCTTTGGCGAGCCCGGCCTTTATCAGCTGAGTCGTGGGGTTCCATCCCGGCGGCGGTGGCGTATGGTCGCTAAACCAACGAGCTCCATCAAGTATCCATTCCTTTCGAAGTTCATTATGTGACAATTCAAAATCATCGTTGCCGAATTCCGTTCCGCAACAAGGGCAAATCATGTAATCCCTTGGAGGATGGCTAAGATTGTCATACCCACAAACTGGACAACTAAAAGTTATTCTTTGCATTTGGCCTCAAAGTAATCAATGAAAGTCCTAAACTTGCCTCTGAGCTTTGGCTTGTAATACGTTCTAATGACACCGTCCGACCGCAATACTCCATATTCGTTCGTATAATCATTATATCGTATCTTATCGCCGTTCGCTTTTAGGCATTCTCTTTCTGTTTTTCCGACGGGACCGCCAAGAAATTTGTCTGCCAACTCCTGATACTCTTGCGCTGTTGACACTTTGAAATCTTTTCCATGTCTCTTGAAGTGATCTTGCAGAAGGTCTGGATCGAAGCCTTTAGTCAACGACACAATAAACGCCTTTAATGGTATTTCAAAAGAAAAAGAGAATTCCTGTTAGGCAGCAGCGCATCAGCCATTTATAAGCTTCAAAAACTGCGCTTCATCCAGAATTGTTATTCCTAGTTCCTGAGCCTTATCAAGTTTCGATCCTGCCTCTTCACCGGCAAGCACATAATCGGTTTTCTTGCTGACAGAAGATGTCACTCGTCCACCGTGCTCTTCGATTAACGCCTTAGCATCGTCACGTTTCAACGTTGGAAGTGTGCCCGTCAGGACTATCTGCTTTCCGGAGAGCGCTCCGCCTGAAGCGACCTTTCGCTCTTCGGTCATTTTAACGCCTGCCTTCTTCAGGCGCTTTATCAGTGACCGATTGTGCGGCTCCTGAAACCACTTATGAATCGAGGCGGCGACCACTTTGCCGATGTCCTGCACATCCTGAAGTTGCTCTTCGGTGGCTGCCATCAAATCATCTATTGAGCCGAAATGCCGCGCAAGCACTGTCGCTGTTCGTTCACCGACGTGGCGAATGCCAAGACCGTAAATCAACCGTCCGAGACCGGCATTCTTGCTGCTTTCGATTTCGGTCAGCACGTTCGTTGCCGACTTCTTCGCCATTCGTTCGAGGTCTTCAACTTGCTCGAGCTTCAACTGATAAAGATCGCTGAAGTCTTTAACCAATGGCTCGGAGTGATCTGTGGTTCCAGCTGTGGAGTCCGTTTCGCCTTCGATGATATCTTCGCTTTCGGCGCCCGATGCCAGGTCGGCGCTGCCTTTATAACCGATCAATTGATCGACCAGTGCTTCGCCCAGGCCTTCGATATTCATTGCTCGCCGTGAAGCAAAGTGCAGCAAACTGTTTCGGAGCTTCGCCGGGCATTCCGAAGATACACAGTAATAATCGACTTCACCCTCGGTACGTTCCAGTTTGCTGCCATCGACCGGACACTCTTCCGGCATCTTGATGGCTTTGCTGTTATGCGGGCGCTTCTCTTCGATGACTTTGATAACTTTCGGAATAATCTCGCCGCTTTTTTCAATCAACACATAATCGTTAATGCGAACACCCAAACGTTCGATCTCGTCGGCATTGTGAAGCGAGGCTCGTTTGACCACAGTTCCGGCAAGCAGTACCGGCTCAAGCTCAGCCACAGGAGTCAGTTTCCCGGTCCGACCAACCTGCCATGTTACGCCATTAAGTTTTGTCGTCGCCTGCCGCGCCGGATATTTGTAAGCAACAGCCCATCGAGGTGATTTACCAGTAGCGCCGAATTCTTCCTGTAGCGCCAGGCTGTTCACTTTGATTACGACACCATCAATTTCATATCCGAGCTCTTCGCGCTCAGACTCGAACTTATTTATGAAGTCGATTACCTCATCAAGGTTTTCACACAGCGAGCGATTCTTGTTAACCTTAAACCCTGCGTGCGTCAGCCACTCCAGCCGATCCCAGTGCGTGCGGAACTTGTCGCCGCCTTCAACTAATAACTGCCAGGCAAACATCTCCAGTTTTCGCTGAGCTACAATCTGCGAATCCAGCAGCTTCATCGTGCCGGCCGTGGAATTGCGAGGATTAGCAAAACGAACTTCGCCTGCTGCTTCGCGTTCGTCGTTCATTTTTTTAAAGACAGACTGCGGCATATAGACTTCGCCACGAACCTCTATTTCTAAACCGTTCTGCGATGTGCCGGAACTCTTAACTTCCTTGAAAGCTTCTTTCTTGATCGACAAAGGAACTGATCTGATCGTTCGAGCATTGGTCGTAACCACATCGCCAACGCTGCCGTCGCCACGCGTCACCGCGCGTGCAAGCTGGCCGTCAAGATAAATCAGCGCCAGACTGACGCCATCAATCTTCAGCTCCGCCACGTATTCATATTTGCGACCTGCCGCCAGTTTCTGAACGCGTTTGTCCCATTCGCGAAGCTCATCTATCGAATACGTGTTGTCTAGGGAAAGCATCGGTCGGGAGTGCGCTGCCTTTTCAAATGACTCAACAGGCCGGCCAGAGACTCGCTGGGTCGGACTGTCTGGCGTAACCAGCTCAGGATGCTCTGATTCCAACGCCTGAAGCCGTTTGTACAATTGGTCGTACTCGTAATCAGAAATTATCGGATTGGCGTGTGTGTAATACTGCTCGTCGTGATAACGAATTTGGTCGCGCAGATCTTCGATCTCCCGAGCGACGGTTTTTGGTGCAGCCATAATCTTTTGTTATTGAACCCTAATAAGAATCCAGTCACATTAGATACCGTTCGCGAACTCGAGTGATGCCTGCGTCTTTGCGACTGTGCCGCTCTGCTGTGCGGAAAGGCTCCTGCCTTTATGCAGTTGCTTTCCTGGGCTACGCCCGGAACTGCAAGGCGTAGCCTCGCAATCCTTAAAAGGAATTCCTCGTCGGAAAACCAAAGGTTTTCCGCATAGCAGACGGCAAAGCCGCACATACAAAAGTTCGCAATCGTACCATTTAAAGTATAACCCAGTCGATTTTGCCCGACAAACTTACGTTGATAAGCAATGCCTTCAAAAGTTGCCGATTCGCGAATACAGGTGGTACGATGCCTGTTTATGAAGATTTCACGACGCGGTGTAATCCTTATCATCATTTTAGCCGTCGCGGTCGCTGGCGCTGCCATCGCGTACCGTTATTGGCCGCAGCGACCAAAGACAGAGATGTCGATTTATGTTCCCGCGTCGTCAATGCTTTACCTGGAAATTACGGATGTTCCGAATCTGCTCAACGGATTTACCTCGACTATCGCATGGCAGAAACTTGCTCCTGTTCTTGGGATTTCCAGTCAACTTAATTATCTGGGCAACGTCGGATCGTTCGCTGCGGCTACTGGAATGGGATCGCAGGAAGCGGTCGTGCTGGCGCGGTCTCAGGTAGCCGTCGCTCTTACTGCAATTGAAGCAAATGGTGATGAAGTAAAACCGCAGTTCGCGGTGATAGTGAAAACCCATAGCGATAAAAGTCAGGTTGCGGCAATCGCCGATCGCCGCGTCGCCTCTCTTGCGCGTTATGCCTACGGACCCGACGCGCAGAAAAGCTCGAGCGAGTACGGTGGGGTTCAGGTAGCGACATATACGAAGCCCGGCACAGGACGTCAGATCGTATATGCCGTTGTGGATGACCTGATTCTACTTGGCAATAACACCACATCAATTTATTCCTGCATTGATACTGCGCTTCAGCGAGCGCCGTCACTCAGCGAAAATGCCGATTTACAGAAGACCAGGCAGTCACTTGGTCACGATGCAATCATCTTTGCGTTTGTCAGCTCGTCAGGTGTTTCTCGACTAACGCAATTCGGAGCATACGTTTTTTCGCAGGGACATATTGTTCCTGAGGACCTTAGCGACAGCGTGAACACGATCACTGGTGATGTTGCCAGTGGAACGCTTGGTGGAATCGGTTACAGCGCTTCATTCGATAACGGAGTTGTGGTCGATCGATATCTGCTGGCATTGAAACCAGATGTTTCGGCCAGGCTCAGTAATCAGTTGAAACCCGTGAAAAGCGATCTTCAGGTTTTGAAAATCGCGCCCCCCGGTGTCAATTTGACAGTAGTGAACATTGACCAGCCACCTCAGGCGTTTGAAACGCTGATGGCAACAGTGTCCTCTCACGTCAATGTAGCGACAAGTATCGCTCTGCGTCAGTTAGTGTTATTCGTCGGCAATAACCGTTTCGGTCTCAATCCGGATCAACCGATTGGACCGGCTCTCGGAAATGAGATTGCGCTGCTTGGCTGGCCTGGTGACGAAGAGCCTGCGATAGCTATTGAAGTCACAGATCAGGCCGCCATCGCTCCGGTTCTTCATCGCTATCTTCAGGGCAATCCAAAACACCCTGCCTTTGTCGACGATCAGCATTACAACGGCATCGAGTTCTTTACCGGCGAGGACCGCGCGGGAGCTTTCCTTGGGCGATTTGCGATCCTTGGCAGCAAAGAGCAATTGATGAGGCTGATAGATGCCTGGAAGGCGAACAGTAATCTTTCGAACAATGCAGTTGTCCGGAATGAAATTCAGTCGCGACCTTCGCAGGCGATAATGGAAAGTTACGAGCCTAATCAAGCCGAAACTGCCGATCTTATGTTGAAGATCTCTTCGCTCCTTCGCGTCAGCGACGGAAATCCCGAAGTTTTAAATCGACCTGAAGTTCATAACGCCGTACAGGAGACCCCTTCGCTGGTCAGCTATACAACGATAACCGAACCGGGAATCTATACGGAAACACGCTCCGCATTGGGTCGGTTTACGCTGCTTTCGACATTGACCGGCAAGTCGGAAGAAGTCCTTGATACAAAGCCAGCCGCGTCACCGCAAACCAAATAAATCGCGAGGCTTTCACGATTTATAACAATTATCAGAATATTAACTAACGCCATATCAGGCCCGTCCGATAAGGAACAGGAGAAAGCATAGCTTGCGTTTTCGCGGATAGTAACTGCGGAAAGAGAGTTAATAATTGAAGGTCCTAATCGTAGAAGATGATCCGGATCAGGCGCTACTTGCGTGCGACGCACTGGAATCGACAGAATATGAACCTACGGTAGTTCATACCGCTGCTGATTGTCGAGCGCTGGATTTGCAGCAGTTCGGTGTGATTATGCTGGACTATCAGTTACCCGATGGTGTGGGATTAAACCTTCTTACAGAAATCCGGCCGCAAACAGATGTTCCTATAATAATGGTCACCGGCGAACACGGATTGGCAGTCGAGGCGATTAAGCGAGGCGCGTCGGACTACATCGTAAAAACCAGAGATTATCTTCAGACTCTTTTGCTGGCAATTGAAAAGAATATCGAGCAATATCGTCTGCGGCAGCAGAAAGCCCAACTTGAGGAAGACCTCCAGCGCACCATTTGCGAGTTACAACTCAAAAATGAGCAACTACAGATGGCCCACGATCATTTGATCGAGGCAGCAAAACTCTCCGCAGTCGCTCAACTCGTCAGTGGAGTTGCGCATGAAATCAATAATCCATTGACAGGCATTATCGGTTTTGCGGAGCTGCTTCAGCAAAACGTCACGGATGAGACTACGCGATCTTTGCTCAGGACGGTTCACAATCTGGCCTTGCGATGCGCATCGACTATAAAAGCTTTGGCAACATTCGCTCGACAGGGAAAGTTGCCAAAAGGGCTGCTAAGCGTCAACGAGCTGCTCAGATCCTGTCTGACATTGAATGAACATAGTCTGACGAAAAACGATATCGCTGTTGATTTGCAATTATGCGAACCGATTCATTCGGTTCAGGCTCACGCCGGTCAGCTTCAACAGGTGTTCATAAACATTATAAAGAACTCGCAGCAGGCACTGTCGCACGTACAACGAAAACGCCACCTGTTGATCGAAACGGGGCACAGAGATGGAATGGTGTTTATCCGAATCAAGGACAATGGACACGGAATGGACGCGGACGCGCAGTCACACGCATTCGAGCCCTTTTTCACGACCCAACAGGTCGGCGAAGGCTCGGGACTCGGTCTCAGTGTGACCTACGGAATTATCAAAGAACATGGTGGCGACATTCTGATGGACAGCGCGATCGAAGAGGGAACGGAAGTAACAATCCTGCTTCCGGATGCGTCCAGGCTCAAAACAGGTAGCGTGGTCATCAACGAAATGATCGGCAACTCGCCCACAAACGAGGCAACTCAAAGGTTGTAGATTATGGAATCTCCGACGAGGCCCCGTTCACCGAATCAATCGAAACCAGGCGCAGAGTTCGCAAATGCTTCCAAACGTCCGAAATACGGACCGATCATCATCTTTTTATTGCTGGCCGTGGTGATCGTTTCCTCGTGCACGCGCCAAGATACTGGACCGATCGTCATCGGACTTGCGGCTGGCGTAAACGGAGTGACTGGCGCTCAACTGGCCGCCGATCAGATCAACGCTGCAGGTGGAATACGCGGACGAAAACTCAAACTGGACATCGCAGACAACGGAGCTGCCACCGCTGCCGAAACATCTATTCAAATTGCGATCCGCTTTCTGGAAACGCCGCAGGTTCTTGCAGCGATAGGTCATCCCAACAGCCCGGCCACGCTTGCAAGCTCGCAGTTGTACAACGAAGGCCATATGGTTCAGCTTGTGCCCAACGCGACAAGCCCGTTGTTGACCAACGCTGGCCCCTGGACATTCAGAATCTCAATCAGCGACACCTTGCAAGGCAGAGAACTTGCTGAATATGCCGTTCACAAAATGAATGCGCACCGCGTAGCGATACTTTACGTTAACGACGACTACGGTAAGGGACTGAAGGATGTCTTTTACGATAAAGCCAGGGAACTGGGTGCGACTGTTGTAATCTCCGCGCCATTCGATACAGATCCCTCATTCAGCGCCATCATATCGTATGTAAAGCAGCAGAAACCTGATTTGTTGTTCCTGGCCCTGAGGACCGCGGCAATTGAGGCACTCGCGCATCAACTCGACCAGAGCGATTTACATCCTATGCTGCTTGCAGGTGATTCGTTAAATCGAACCGAGTTGCAGGCAAACCCATACATTCTGAAGCAACTGGATGGAATGCGGCACACGATCTTTTTTTCGCCGGTGCAACAGGATCCAAGGGTGAAAGAGTTTGTGCGGGCTTACTGGAATCGCTATCACCAGGTGGCTGACGACGAGTCAGCGCTGAACTACGATGCAGTCTATTTGCTGAAACGCGCAATCGAAGGCGGCGGCGCGACTCGGCAGGGAATCCGCGACTATCTTGCTACCGTCGGACAAACTAGTCCGCCTTTTGAAGGGGTTGCCGGTAAAGTTTCCTTTGACAAAGGTGGCGATTGCACAAAACCGCTTCAACTGGCTGAAGTTTACCTGGGTAAAATAATCCCGCTGGATGCGTCGGGTGATTTGCCAAAATAGATGAAAATAGGGACCTCACTCAGAACTAAGGCAATAATTGGCTTCGCCGCGTTCCTGGTGTTGTTGTCTGCGGTCTCCATCGACACTTTAATTGAGTACGGAAAGCTGCGGTCGCAGGTAGCCGAAAACCGGCGAGATTCGGATGCCATACTTGAGCTCAGCAATGAAGTTCGACTGCTATTGTCGAAGGAATTGATTGACACTCAAAAATATTTGCTTCGATTCGACCAGGAGCCACCCGCAGAGCTGCAACAGATCAGCCGTGAAGTTTACGACAGGCAAGTTCGTTACCTGAAGCTGCCCTTGAACCGTGAAGAGCGTTTTCAGCTGGAACGAATAAAGGTCCTGAACGCGCGTGTTGAAGAGCAATTGACGATCGCGGTTTATCTGCACGCGCTCAGTCGGCAGAACGATGCTCGAAATCAGATGCTAAAGGCCGCACCGCTGGTCGACGAGTTGCAGACTGAATTGCTAAAGCTGATGACGCTGGAGCGTGATCGCTATAACCAGTTGACCACTCAGTCTCAGGCCACCTCGGTATTTCTCTCGCGGCGTATTGTAATAATTGCGCTTGCTATTGCAGTGCTCGGGCTCGGGTTTACATTGCTGATATTCGGGCGAATTATTAAACCAGTATTGGAGTTGGCGGACGCGGCAAAAAAGGTTGGTAAAGGACAACTCGGCGTCAAAGTGCCAGTCAAACATTCCGACGAAATGGGGCTGCTAGAGGCCTCGTTTAACGAAATGAGCCAGAGTCTGAAATTCTCTCATCAGCAGTTGCAGTTGAAAAACCAGCAGTTGAAGTCTGCGCTGGAAGAAAAAGAGGATTTTCTTCGGGCTGTGTCCCACGATCTTGGGGCTCCATTGCGAAACATCAGCGGGCTGGCTGTTTCAGTCGAAGCGAAGCTCGGCGCCGCACTCACGCCAGAAGCGCGCACCCGACTGGAAAGAATCCGCATAAACGCCGATCGCGAGCTGGACCTGATAAGCGAATTATTGGAGCTTTCGCGAATAAAGCGACAGCAGGGACACTGTGAAGAGGTTTCTATTGAAGAGGTAATCAGGACGGTGCTGGATAACCTGACTTATCAAATCGAGCTGAAGCACATACAAATTCATCTTCCTGAAATCTGGCCGATTATCATCGCCGACAGAAATCGGATCAAGCAGGTTTTCCAGAATCTGATAGAGAACGCGACAAAGTACTTTGGTGATTCGCCAGAACCCTCCATTTGGCTCGGATGGGAACTGGAAGACGATATCTATCAGTTCTACGTACGCGACAATGGCCCCGGAATTAAGCCGGAAGATCAGCAGACAATATTTTATGTATTCCGCCGCGGCAGCAATCCAAATGGGGATGGAAAAGGGATCGGCTTGGCTACGGTAAAAAGCATCGTCGAGACTTACGGCGGGCAGGTCTGGGTTACATCCCAGCCGGGTGCCGGCAGTACGTTCTACTTTACGTTGAGCGTACCGACTGGCAGCGAACAAATGAGGGTGGGGGAGTTAAGTTATGCCGCTGAATGAAATGGTGAAAATCCTGATCGTCGATGATGATCCGGATTGCCGCATGCTGGTACGCGACTCGATAGAGGGCGCCCGCATAATGAACGACGTTTATGAGGTCGAGAACGGACAACAGGCTCTCGATTTTCTGAACCAGCGAAACGGCTATGAGGACGTATCATTGCCAGGGCTGATATATCTGGACATCAATATGCCTGGTATTGACGGGCTGGAGCTGCTGAAGCAAATCAAATCTGACGAGCGCTTCAACCACATACCCGTGGTAATGATGACCTCGCTCGATGATGATCGTGAAAAAAAGCTGGCGGCCCAATACGGCGCCAACAGTTACACGATAAAGCCGTCACGTCCCGAGCAATTTGTGCGAACTGTTGTCACCGCGACCGAATACTGGCTTGGGATTCATCGCTATCCGCAAAACTCCCCAATGCCGCATAATCTGGTGTAGAAGTATGAATTGGAAAGAATACAACCAACAGCTATCTTCGCTTCTTTCTGAAGAGGAAGGATTCGCCACAAAGCTTTTACAATTGTCTGAAGAAGAAGTTCGGCGTTGCGAATCCGGCGATCCCGTTGCGCTAAATGAAATAACCGCGCAGCGAAGAGAAGTTCTAACTGCCTGGACAAACGCGCATACACGGACCGTAGCCCTGGCAAAACCGTCAACCGATGGGTCAGTCGACGCCGAATTAATTCAGAGAATAGAAAGCCTGCGACAGAATATCGCTGCGATTCAGGAATACGATAGTAAGAGTCTAGGTCGTCTCCAGGAGATGACAAAGACCAATCTCGATCAATTTCGCAACGTTAATCAGGCTTCGCGATACTTACAGTCACTGAATATCGAAATACCCGGAGTCGCATACAGCAGCCACGAGTGAAGAAAGTTAGTTCCGAACTCTGGACGCGGCCTTTGCCTTCCTGTAGCATTCTTCAATCAGTATTTACTTCATTATCCCCTCCGACGCAGGGGAAAATAAATCAGGAGATTTCTAATGAAACGAAGAATAGCGATTCTTTCTGTCTTGTTTGTGCTTGCAGCCGCGACGGCTGTTCTTGCGGCAGATGTTACTGGCAAATGGGTTGCCCAGGTGCCTGGACGTGGTGGTCAAACGCGCGAGCAAACCTTCAACCTGAAGCAGGATGGCTCGAAAGTTACCGGTACTGTTTCCGGAAGACAAGGTGACACGCCAATCGCCGACGGTAAAGTAGAGGGCGACACGATTTCGTTCACCGTTACGCAGAGCTTTAACGGCAACGAATTCAAATCGACCTACACTGGCAAGATCTCCGGCGATGAGATCAAGTTCACCAGAACAACCAGCGGCGGAAATGCGGGGCCGCAGGAATTTACAGCCAAGCGGTCAAAGTAAATTAACCCGGCGCATAAACAGCATAGCCACGAGGGGCCGCCCAGAAATCGGCCCTTCCGCTACTGTCCGTCGATTTTGATGACGGCGTTCCAGCATCAAGTCCGTCCCATGCGATCGGCTCAAATTTTGTATTAGCCCACCCAGTTTCCACAGTCGTTCCGTTCCATTTGTCTCCCAGATTATTCAGAACAAACACAAGACCACGTTGATCACCGGAACTTAATCGCTCCATAATATACAGGTCATCGTCGCAGTAGAGCACTTTGGTTGTTCCGCCGGCGTATCGCTCGTGTGCGATGACAAGAGCTTCAATGCCGTTTGGCGTTCCAGTCCGTGCCAATCCATAGTTGAAATAATCCTGCCAGAAGACACAAGGGTAACCTTCGTGAGTCAGGATATAGGCATAAGCGAGGAGCTTGTCGTTGATTACCGCGTCAGACGGACTTTGCGTTGTGTCGTGATTGTCTACGAATGTCACTGCCTGAGCTGGATTTGTCGCGACAACTGTGTCGCCTTGCGTCAGGGTTTTAAGACTGAAACCGTACGAATCGCAAAGATCCTTTAGCCGGTACCGCAACGGAAAATCGAAAGCAGAGATTGGATTGTCAATAAACGCGTTTACTGATGTGAGCCAGTGGTCGATAGTTCGGTCATTGTCCCAGCATTCTCCTACGCAAAAGGGAGCAAACCCGTGCTCAGTCTTGTTCAAATATCGAACCTCTGCGATTGCTTTCACCATCCACGGCGCATAACCTTTGACGAAATCGAAACGAAAACCATCGAAATCTACATCTTCGATCATCCACTGCGCCAGCTTCATTATCTCGGTATAAACGAATGGGTCCCGATGACATAAATCGGGCATGCTTCCGAATGTTGCGCCGTCAAATGATTCGTAAGGAGACGGGTGAAAACATTGCCAATTCCTCGAGAACTTTCCGCTGCCCGGTGTGAATTTAGTCCATCGCGTCACTCCGTCGACCGGACTTTTTTCCGGCGAATCAGCGCCGGAGTTATGATCGAGCACCAGATCCGCATACACCTGAATCCCGTTTTGATGCGCGGCATCTATCAACGCGCGTAATTCCTGCTCATTGCCAAACCAGGTTTTAATTCTGCCTTTCTGATCGATGTCTCCGAGATCGTAGTAGTCGTATGGATCGTAGCCCATCGACGGACCTGAGAGATTGGCTGCCTTTGAAGCCGGCGGTAGCCACAATGCCGTGAATCCTGCCTGCTTGAGAAGCGGAAGTTTAGCTGTTACAAACGACCACCACGTGCCATCCTGTCCTTCGGCCGCTGGACAGTTCCAGTAAAAGCCCTGCATTATAACGCCCATAGAAGTGCTCCTGAATGAAGTTGAAACGCGTTAATTCCGATTAACGGAAAACGATAAGGATTGAACGGGCGATTATCGGTTGCGCAG
>DASRDY010000121.1:0-26559 GCA_035652355.1 Blastocatellia bacterium | reverse complement strand
GACTCTCAACCTTAATAATTGGAACGATGGAAAGCGCCACGTAGAGAAGAGTCATCGCAAACCCGGAAAACGCGGCCACCTTCAGCCACAACGGTGGTGATTGCTTGAGACCCCGCAGTCCAAAGAGAGGGATCCCAAATAAGGCCAGGTAAGTAAGAGCATAGAACAGGCCTGACGCGTTCCACAGCAACTGAAAAGCTTCCTGCTTCCCCACCCCGATTAGACCCACGGCTCCCAAAATCAGCGTCGCTGCGCCTACAAACAGGATCGAATTCACAGGCGTGTGGCGAGTAGCATGCAATCGAGTGAACCATCCAGGCAGCAGTTTGTCCCAACCCGCAACCATTGGCAGTCGAGTGTTTCCGCCGAACATAACGCTGGACTGCGAAATGCGCACACAGAGCAGAATCGAAATGGCCAATGGGGCAGCTATGGCCGCAAATCCAAATGGTCCAAGACCTGCGCTGAGCACCTGAGGAATCGGCGCAATCAAATCGATCTTATCCTGCGGAATCAAGGCAAGCATTGAGCTGGTGCCAAGTATGAACATCAGCGCGATCAATGGCGCGGCGACGGCAACAGACCGCCCAATCGTTCGCACGGGATTTCTACACTCGCCAGCATGAATAGCCACGTATTCAAATCCGCCGAGAGCACCGAAGCCCATCTTGCCGAGCAGGTTTAGAGTCATCCACGAAGAGAACACCGGCATTTCGGTTTTCAACGGGTGATATTCGGTGATCGATCCATGAAACAGGTTCATTACAGGTAAGATCACAATGGCGGCGAAGGTCGCGATCATCAACACGCCGCCAACTTTGTGAACCCACTTGCCGACGCTCAACCCGACAATAGTTATTACTACCAGCGCAGTAAGAAGCGTAAACGTCGTCAAACCTATAATCAGCTTATTGCTGGTTAGCCATTCATATTTCGGCCCAAGTATGTATGCAGCGTACTGTGTTACCTGAAGGCCAATCTCTGATGTATTCAGGATGGCGAACAGCCACAGATTCCACGCCACCAGAAAACCGAATAGTTCATTCAACCCGAGCTTCGCCCACTGATACAGTCCACCCTCCAGCGGCATGATCTTGTTTAGATAAATCACAACCACCGCCGATGGAACATAAAAGAAAATCATCGCGATGATCCACAGAACAACATGCGATGGGCCCTGCTTTGCGGCGACACCAATCCATGGAAGACCGACAATGAAAAGAATCTGCGTCAACACCAGATCAGTTAGACCGAGTTCTTTTTTGAATACCGCGCTCTGGGCCTCGATCCGTTGTTCGGCCTTGCGGAATTCCGGCGACGCACTTATGTCATATTCGTCGGTCATTTTGTAATCCGATCAGTAGAGCAGATATTTCGTTCTCGTTTTCTGAAATTCGGCCAGTGAATTCGTCCAGGTTGCAGCAATTGCATCGGGCTCGGCGTTATTCTTTAGGGCATCGAGAGCAGCCTGACTGCCCAGCAGATTGATGTATTTGTCAACTTGCCAATCCTTTGGGTAAAGATGATGCAGTTGATAGGCGATCTCTATTCCCGTTGCCACCGGATGAAAGACTGCTCGATTGGTGATTGCGATTTGGATTCCGCCGCATTCCGTATCTTTGAAGACGCTCGATTTTGGAGTAAACCTCGTCGGCATAAACTTCACACCCGCGATTTGGCGTGCATTCAGCGCTGCCGCCAGTTTCTTGGCGTCGATCCACTGTGCGCCGACTATCTCGAACGGAGTGTCTGTCCCTCGACCCACAGAGACGTTCGTCGTTTCAAGCAGGCCGACGCCGGGATAGAGAATCGCTTCAGTCAAGCTGCGCATATTCGGTGACGGATTTACCCACATCAGACCGGTGGCGTCCAGGAATTGATCCCGTCTCCAGCCTTCCATTTTGATGATGGTCAAATCGGCATTGATCTTGTTTTCTGAATTGTACATCTCTGCCAATTCGCCGACAGTCATCCCATGACGAACCGGCATTGGAAAATAACCGACGAATGTCTCTTTATCTGTGTCAAGAACTGGCCCCTCGACGTCGACTCCATCAATGGGGTTCGGCCGGTCCAAAACTACAAATTTAATATGGTTCTTGCCAGCTTCTTCAAGCGCGTAACCCAGCGTGGTTATATAGGTGTAGTATCTTGCGCCTACATCCTGGATGTCGTAAACAAGCGTGTCGATATCCTTCAGCATTTCGAGCGTTGGGCGCCGTTTATCACCATAAAGACTGAATACAGGCAGGTCCGTCTTGTAATCGACAGAATCGCCGACTTTGCTGTCCGCTTCGCCGCGAATGCCGTGTTCCGGACTGAAGAGCTTGACCAGTTTGAGGTTTGGCGCGGTAGCTAAAACATCAATTGTCGTTCTGCCTTCGCTGTCGCGTCCTGTGTGATTGGTGATCAGACCTATTCGTCTGCCCGCAAGCTCCGCAAATTTATCGCGCTCTAAAATATCAATGCCGGTCATCACTTTGGTATCGCTGCGGCGCTCGCTGGTTCGACCAGCAGATGGCATCGGTTTATCGTCCGTGAATGATGGCGCATCCATAATCGCGCTGGCTGCGATGTTGGCGATCTTGCTTCGCAATGGACCGGCGTCGCCTTTGCCATCGGGGTGGACTCTGTTGCTCAGGATGATAACGAATGTGTCTGTTACCGGATCTATCCAGATGGAGGTTCCGGTGAACCCAGTGTGCCCGAAAGAACCTATAGGGAACAGATCTCCTCGATTGCTTGAATAAGGCGTCTGAATATCCCAGCCCAGCCCGCGAATATTCGTATCACCAAAATCCTGAGGAGAAGTCATCCTTGCAACCGTAAGCGGGGACATAACGCGCCTTCCGTTGTACGAGCCCCCGGAAAGAATCATCTGACAGAAGATCGCCAGATCATCCACCGTCGAAAAAAGACCTGCGTGACCTGCAACGCCGCCGAGCAGATATGATCGCGGATCGTGAACTTCGCCCCGCATCCAATGTTTGTTACCGCCACCACCATCTTCTCGCTGTTCGGTCGGAGCGATTCTCTGCTTCAGATTGTTGCCAGGTTTGAAACCGGTGTCTTTCATCCCGAGCGGCTCGTATATATTTTCGCGCGCGAACTGATCCAGGGTCTTGCCGCTGATTCGATGGACGAGTTCTCCGAGAACTATAAAACCGACATCGCTGTAAACAAACCGCGAACCCGGAGTGTAGCTGGGCGCCAAAGCAAAGATCCGTTTCAATGCCGCATCCGGACCGTCGTTGTAATCACTGATCGCATTGTCAGGAACAAAACCGGCGCGATGCGTCAGAAGTTGCAAAACAGTTATATTAGTTTTTCCGTTCTGGGCAAATTCTGGAATGTAATGCGCTACCGTGTCGATCAGTCGCAATTGACCGCGCTCAATCAGGATCATGATAGAGGTTGTCGTGGCCACGATCTTTGTCAGCGACGCCATGTCGAAGATGGTGTCGACAGTCATCGCTTCGACAGTCGGCTGAACTGCCCGGTTCCCATAGGACTTGCGCCAAACTATTTTCCCGTGACGAGCAATCAGAACTACTGCGCCCGGCAACTCTTTTTTGGAAATAGAATCATTGACGATTTCGTCAATTGCCGACAATCGATCCGCCGACATCGCGGCTGCTGCAGGTTCTGCCTCGCGAAGAGCAGTCCGCGCCTGGTTTCCGCCCATTTGCCGGGGGAATGTTATCGGTGTGCAGAGAAACGTAAGGCAAAGTAATCCTGTTAAATGCAGTCTATAGTGTTTCGTGATTCGCATATAGATGGTCCGGTGGCGAAACCATTATATTTTCAAAGCCTGAGACTGCAAAACCATTTCGTCTGGATTTCGAAAGAGTTAGCAAATGCGGATGAAGAGTAGAGTACGAGTGAGGGACCGGGATTTTGAATTCGGTTTTAAGAAAGAGAGACCTATCGTGGCCGTGTCGATTGACGACACGGCCAAATATCGAACGCCTGCCTGATTTATCAGGCCGCTGATTCTTCGCTGTACAGCAAGGCAACCGTGTCACGCTCGCGCGCGATCTCGTTGCCATCAGAGCTGAAATTCACTTCAACCTTTCGCTCTTTGCTGCAGGCATAACAGGTCTGGACCAGTTTATTGTCCGATCTACGTTTGTGGGGCACCCCCCAGTAATGCTTATGTGTTCTGAAAAAATCCAAGACTGCCATGTTGACCTCCAAGCATCGTACCTATTTTGATACGATAAAGAATCCACTTCAGTTTGCCGCCTCTGTTTATGCAAAGTACGCGCCGCAATTCTCACTGCTGGCCCGCCCGGGCCACTGAGCGGCAGTTAAGGTGTTGTTTAGCAGCAACTTCTGTCTTCACCGGTTGCATATGAATCATATTTATCAGCTTCTTAGCCGCAGAAAATCGGTATCATTTAAGTCCGGTTGGAGCTAAAAATATTCCATGGATTTCGGGAAAGTGGACTAAAGTACGTTAAATCAGTAGATAGCGGGCCATACCATATCGTATAAAGATGAATCAATTTGGATAAGCAAGAACTGTTCGGTCCGAATACGATTTTCAGTCGTTTGTTACAAACCTGCACAAAAAGATAAGTTGAATTCCGAGAAAAGGAAATCCGCGTCAATCTGCGTTCTGTTCTTCGCGATAGAGCGCCCACATTACCGCAATAGGATGGGAGACCGCCATTGAGGCGTAAGCTGTACATCGCGTAGGAACGAATGCTCCGCGGATATTGCCGGCGTCATCGAGAAGAGCGCCAGATGGATCGGCGGATTGGTCGTCTTCGCCACGATCAAAACTAAGCCAGAGACCTTCTTCGGCGCAATAGACCTTTAATTCGTCAAGCGACCGAAAGAGTTCCTTCCGGTAGTAATCCCGCACATTGCGCATTGTGACCATAATGTAAATATAGCGATAGTTCCGTCGATGAGCCAACGCAAAAAAATCAAAATCAGAAAAACCGGATTTAAACGATAATGCAAAGGCAAATGAAATAGGTGTAGAATTGTGATTCAGTATCATCGGAGAATTCATATGAGCGTAGCCAATAAAAATGCGCTGAGAAGAATAACCTTCTGGCCGCCGCAATTAATCCGGGATTTGCGCGGAAAGCGCACTCTGGCTGAATTCGCATCTTTGGTGAACGTCACACCCGATATTGTCCGGCTGTGGGAGGACGATAAAATGAGGCCTGGTGAGGAAGATACCAACCGGCTTGCAGACCTTGCGCAGAAGGAAGAGTTTTTGAAAGACTGGAAACTTGCCGGATCAGGCCGGCTGCTTGGAGATGTAGACGAGGCGATCAAAAAGCTCCGCAAGGAAGACGAAGAAATATTTGCGAACCGTATCAAACGCCTTTATGAATAAAGACGGCTTATGTCAGTTTATGTTACTGATACCCACTCTTTGATCTATTACTTTACCGGTCAATTCGGCAAACTTTCCCGTCGCGCCAGACGAGTCTTTGAACAGGCTGACCGTTGTGAGTCCTTTATCTACATTCCAGCGGTTGCACTGTGGGAAGTATCACGTTTGATTCAGTTGGATGTGGTTGATCTAAACGAGCCCTATGAAACCTGGGTCGCGGCACTACTTGCCAGGCCCTGCTTCGAGTGTGTTCCTCTTGATGAAAACCAGGTGATCGAGGCGAGAAAATACATCTTCAACAAAGACATCTACGATTCCGCCATAGTTGCAACCGCCAAAATCAAAGATGTGCCTCTGATCACAAATGATCAAGCAATCACAAATTCAGGGCGTGTTGAAGTCTTCTGGTAATTGTTCCAGGCTATTAGTTCTTCGATTCGACAACCTTGATGCGTAATTCTTCCAATTGTGCCGTCGAGACATGGCTCGGCGATTCCGTCATCAAATCTGTCCCGCTGGCGGTCTTTGGAAATGCGATTACGTCTCGAATTGATGGCTCTTTCGATAAAATCATTATCAGTCTATCAACTCCGAGAGCAATCCCGCCATGCGGTGGAGTTCCGAACGATAGCGCATCCAGCAGGAAACCGAACTTTGCGCGCGCTTCTTCCTCACTGAGGCCAAGCAGCCCGAAAACCTTCTGTTGCACATCCTGCCGATGAATTCTGATCGAGCCCCCGCCGAGTTCTTCACCATTCAAAACCAGATCATAGGCCTTTGCTTTCGCTTCGCCGGGATTTGCCGTGAGCTTATCGATGTCTTCATCCCGCGGACTGGTGAATGGGTGATGCATTGCGGCCCAGCGATTGTCTTCTTCGCTCCACTCGAACATTGGGAAATCAGTAACCCAAAGGAAGTTGTATTTGGATTGGTCAATCAGGTTTTCTCGCTTGCCGACTTCCAAACGAACTGCGCCAAGCGCAGCGGCAACTACGCTCTTCTTGCCAGCGACGATCAGAACGGCGTCGCCATTGTTTGCTCCCGACGATTGAACCAACTCTTTAATTTTGTCTTCGCCGAGCGCTTTCAGTAGCGATGATGTTAGTCCGTCTGTTCCGAGCTTGATCCAGGCCAGTCCTCCTGCACCATAGCGCTTTGCAATCTCTGTCAATTCATCAAACTGCTTGCGTGAATATTTTACGCCGCCAGGAACTGTTATGGCTTTTATCTGGCCACCCTGGTCGATGATGCTTCGGTAAACGGCAAATTCGGTGTTGGCAAAGTTTTCCGTGAGATCAATAAATTCTACTCCAAAACGGGTGTCGGGTTTGTCCGAACCGAATCTGCGCATTGCCTCGTCGTATGTCAGGCGTGGAAAAGGTCTAGGAGCTTCGACTCCGGCCAGTTTAAAGACCGTTTGGATTAGCGGTTCGATATATTCAAAAACTTGTTCCTGATTTACGAACGACATTTCGACGTCGACCTGGGTGAATTCAGGTTGACGATTGGCGCGAAGATCTTCGTCGCGAAAACAGCGCGCTATCTGAAAGTATTTATCGAAACCCGACACCATACAGAGCTGTTTGAAAATCTGCGGCGACTGCGGCAACGCATAGAATTTGCCAGGACTGGTGCGCGCGGGAACGATGAAATCGCGAGCGCCTTCAGGCGTCGATTTGATCAATATTGGGGTCTCTATTTCAACAAAGCCGTGCTCGTCAAAATATTTTCTGACTGCCATCAGAACTCGATGACGCAGGATCAGGTTTTCCTGCATCTTTGGTCGCCGAAGATCCAGGTAGCGATATTTTAATCGCAGGTCTTCAGAAGCTTTGTTGTTCTCGATCTCGAACGGAGGGGTCTCAGCGTCGTTCAGAATGAACACTTGTTCCGCAACAACTTCGATCTCGCCGGTGGGCATGTTTTTGTTGACGGTTTCAGGTGTTCGCTCGTGCACTGTGCCGACTATGGCCGTGACGTACTCGCCTCTGAGTTCCTTGGCCTTCTGGTGCGCGTCTGGATTGCGTTCCTGATCAAAGACTACCTGCACGATCCCTTCACGGTCACGAAGATCGATAAAAGTGAGCGGTCCGAAATCGCGTCGGCGGTTAACCCACCCCATAACCACGACAGATTGACCGGCCATTTCACGGCGCAATTGGCCGCAATAATGAGTTCTTCTGATTTCCAGATTATCGAGCATTGCTTAATTCTATCTTTCCCAAAGCAATTTCACCACAGAGACACAGAGGCACAGAGTTTTAATGTTCTCTGTGCCTCAGTGTCTCTGTGGTGAATCTTAATCTCCTTGTGCTGCGGCTTCGGCAAGTGCAGGTTCGCCCAGCGCTTCTTCCAATGCGATTTCGTCGGGAGTGCCAAATACCCTGGCGCGTTCATCATCGAATTCGCCTTCCCATCTAGCTACAACCGCAGTCGCTAAACAATTGCCGAGAACATTGATGGCAGTGCGAGCCATATCCATCAACTCATCAACACCGAAGATGACAGCAACACCTATCAGGCCAAACCCTGGCACAAACTGCTCGAGCGTCGCAAGCAAAATTACCAGCGAGGCTCGCGGCACAGCGGCAACTCCCTTGGACGTGATCATCAAAGTGATCATCATAACGATCTGCTGGCCAAAGCTCATGTGAAATGACCGAGTCGGATCGGTTACACTCAACGTATGCTCAGCCGCCTGCGCCACAAAGACGGAGGCCATCGCAAGATACAACGTCGTGCCTACAAGGTTAAAGCTGTATCCGGTGGGCATGACAAAGCCGACGATCCGCTTCGGTACGCCCATCCTTTCCATCACTTCCATGGCTTTTGGCAACGCAGATTCGCTGCTGGTTGTGACAAAAGCAATTGTGAAAGGCTCTTTGACGGCTTTCAGGAATTGCTTTATGGGAATGCGGAAAAGAATTGCCGACGGCCACAAAACCAGCAGCGTAAATATAATCAAAGCTATATAAAGTGAGCCGATCAGCATTCCCAGATTCTTGAGTATGTCCAGACCTTCGTGCGCTACAGTGTGCGCCATTGCCGCGCCGACTCCAATGGGGGCCATCAACATTACATAGCTGGTGAATTTAAACATTATCTGCGACAGGCTTTCGCAAAAGACGAGGACAGGCTCGCCCTTTTTGCCCATCGCCATTACCGCCATTGCAAAGATCACCGAATATGCGACTATCTGCAACACATCTCCGCTGGCCATTGCCGACACGATGCTTGCGGGAAATATATGGACTATTGTGTCTACGAAGCCGCTTGCGTGAGTCTGCTGGATCGATTTGACCACAGAAGTGTCGCCACTGAGTACAACGCTGACACCAGGTCTGGTCAGATTGACGACGCCAAGACCGATGAAGAGAGCGATTGTTGTAACAATTTCAAAGTAAACGAGAGCTTTCGCTCCCATTCTTCCGACTTTCTTCAAGTCGCCACCGCCAGCAACACCGACAACAATTGTCGAGAAGACCAATGGCGCAATAATTGACTTAATCAGATTAAGGAAGATGTCGCGAAGGAAATAGACTCTGTCGCCCCAAGCCGGCTTTGCCCATCCGATCACAACGCCAACAACCAGGCCGATCATGATCCAGGTCGTAAGCGATGGACGCCACCGTTTCGGCAGCTTTATATCGGTCGATGTTGAATCAACAGAAAAATTGGCCATTTAGATTTAGACCACTCCAGCAAAAATAAAATGTACGGCTTATGCTACAGATTATCGCAGAATGTTGATCGCCTGGTCAGCGGCAACTGCTGTTTGTGAGCCGTCGCTCATATCGCGCACAATATAGCTCTCGTTGCGCAATTCGTCTTCGCCGATGATTATCACCTTTCGTGCGCCAAGTTTGTCGGCTTCGCGCATCGAACCTTTCAATTTGCGCGACTCGAAATCGATTGCCACATTCAAACCAGCGGCTCGAAGCTCGCGAGCCAGCCTGGTTGCGCGATCGAACGCTTCGTCGCCAAGCCACGCGATAAAGTAATCCGGTTTCGGCGGCTGCAAATTGCCGTCGTCAGGAAGAGACATAACCAATCGATCAAAACCAATCGCAAAGCCAAACCCGCGTGACGGCGGTCCACCGAGAGTTTCCGAAAGCCCGTCGTATCTTCCGCCGCCTAAAATCGAATTTTGCGCGCCCAAATTCCCGCCGATGATCTCGAACGCGGTCTTTACGTAATAATCCAGTCCGCGAACCATTCGTTTTGAGATCGTGTATTGAATGTTTCGCGTATCCAGATAAGAGCGGAACTTTTCGAAGTGCTCTTTGCACTCATCACACAATAAATCGAGCATCGCCGGTAGCGCGTCGATGTAAGGCTGATCCGCAGGAACCTTGCAGTCCAGCACGCGCAATGGATTGACTTCGTAGCGACGCTGACAGTCGCCGCACATCTTGTCGATGTTGGCAGCGAGCTCTTTCTTCAGCGTCTCATTGAAAGCCGGACGGCATTTTGGACAACCGACTGAATTGATCAGCAGAGTAGAATTGGTAATGCCCAGCTCTTTAAGAAACCAATCCAGCATTTCGATGACTTCGGCTTCGATTGCCGGGTTATCGGTGTTGCCGATGACCTCGGCACCGATCTGGTAGAACTGGCGGAAACGACCTGCCTGTGGGTGTTCGCGCCGAAACTGTGGACCGACATAGAAAAGCTTTACAAGATTTCTTTTGATCCACATCTGGTGTTGAATAAAGGCGCGAATGACTGGTGCAGTATTTTCCGGCCGAAGTGTAAGGCTTTCTCCTGTTCGCCCCTCTCCTGCTTTATCAATCCAGGTGTACATCTCTTTATTAACTATGTCCGTCGACTCGCCGACACCGCGCGCAAACAACTCTGTTTTTTCGAATATAGGTGTACGAATCTCTTCAAAACCGTAGCGGCGAAACGCCTCGCGCGCTTTGTCCTCGACAAATTGCCAGCGATGAATTTGCTCACCCGTTTTATCAGTGTAGGCTGCTGGTAATAAATCTCTCGTGCCCTTTATAGATTTGATCATCGCCTTGTTATCTCTACGCTCTATTTACTTTCAGAAATCTCGCCTGCCTTTATTGCTGGCGAGATTGACAACAATTTTTCTACCATGAACACTGCCAGACTGAAAAACCCAAACGGTCGAGTCAGACAATCCATCATACGATCATCGAAAATATGGCAATGACCCAACATCCAGCGACTAACTGCCGCTGGTAAACGATTGGCCGCTTTCGGCCAGATAAATCTCTTTATACTCGATGTAATTCTTCCAAAAACGGTCAATGAACTCGATGTCCTTTTCGTTTAATTGTTTCTTTATAGTCGCCGGCACGCCTGCAACCAGCGATCTTGGCGGCACCTTCATTCCTATGGGAACGACTGCCCCAGCCGCCACAATCGATTCCGTTCCGATGTTTGCGGTGTCCAGAATCACCGATCCCATTCCAATCAGGCACCTGTCTTCGATGGTGCAACCGTGAACCGTCGCGTTATGTCCAATTGAGACATAGTTTCCAATAAAGGTAGCGTTGGTATCGCGCGTTACATGAACAACCGTGCCATCCTGAATATTGGAATGATGCCCTATCCTTATATAGTAAACATCACCGCGAACTACGCAGTTGAACCAGATGCTGGAATGCTCGCCAATTTCAACATCGCCAATGACTTGGGCGCTCTGGTCAATATAGACTGTAGGGCCGAAGACTGGATGTTTGCCTCTGTACGAACGAATCATATTCTGGTCTCCGAATCAATCGGACCGGCATCTATACGGACTGCCGATCCCGCATCAAAACGAATTGACAAAGGTAACATAGCCTCACAGCCTGAGCAACACATCGAGACTTGATCAAAGCTTGGAGGAGAAGAGCAGAATGAAGAGCATAGGACGCGGATGACGCTGATTTAGCGGATTTACGCCGATCTGATGAAGTCCCCAGCATTGAATCTTTCTTATCATTGCGGCATACTGCGCCGCAAGAACAGTCATTTCGCAATGTAGCTGATCGGAGGACAGGATCAATGGCTTCGAAAGCGTCATCAAAAGCAGAAACTAAAGGACTTTCCGTGGGCGACAAAGCGCCGACATTCTCGCTGAAAAACAGCGAAGGCAAAACCGTAAAACTATCCGATTTTAAAGGTCAGAAAGTCGTAGTCTACTTCTATCCGAAAGATGACACGCCAGGCTGCACCAAGGAGGCTTGCGGATTTCGCGATGACATCTCGCAGTTCAACAAAAAAGGCATAGAAGTCGTAGGCATCAGCCCCGATGACACGGCTTCGCACCAGAAATTTGCGACGAAATACGATCTGCCTTTTACTCTGCTCGCCGACCCGTCACACGAAGTCGCCGAAAAGTACGGCGTCTGGGCAGAAAAGAATATGTATGGCAAGAAGTATTGGGGTATCAAGCGAACTACTTTCGTCGTTGACGAGGACGGACGAATTCAGGAGATTTTCGGCAAGGTCAACACGGATACCCACAGCAAGGACGTCTTAAACACGATTGGATAATCGCTGCGGGCGGACATTCAACAATCAGAATCGATTGCTATTCGCTGGCGCTGAGCGCACCGTTGTCGCCTTTCGCCAGCGATAATATTTCTGACACAACAATCGAGGGTTCGATCGGTTTTGCCAGGTGAAGCTGAAATCCTTCTGACAAAGCGCGATGCCGATCTTCTTCTCGGGCATACGCTGTCAAAGCAATGGCCGGTGTTCTGCCCCCGCGCTCTTCGGGAAGCCCGCGGACTTTGTTGATCAGAACATAGCCATCTTCGCCGGGCATTCCGATATCCGATACAAGCACATCAGGAAGAAGGTTTTGAAGTTGATCCAGAGCACCGGAAGCATCGCTGGCCGTTGAGACCTCTGCGCCACAATGCAGCAGGACCGTCTTCAACATATCCAGCGCGTCAGGCTCGTCGTCGACGACCAGCACTCTCACACCCTGCAAAGTGGGAACATTCAATTCACCGTTCGATTTATTAAATCGGAACAGGCCGGTTTCTTCCGACTCGACTTCTCGTATAACCGCCACAGGCAAATCGACAATGAAGGTTGCGCCTTTCCCCTCGCCCTCGCTGTTGACCTGAACCGTCCCACCGTGCATTTCGACCAGATGCCTGACGATAGCCAGACCCAATCCCAGACCGCCGTGTTTTCTCGTGCTGGATCCGTCGGCCTGCCTGAAACGCTCAAACACGTACGGCAAAAATTCAGGATCGATTCCCTGACCAGTATCGGTGACAACGATTTCAGCCTTTGATTTTCTTTCGCGCAGTCGAACCTCGACACTGCCGCTGGCAGGGGTGAATTTCACCGCGTTTGACAAAAGGTTCCAAACAATCTGCTGCAACCTGTCAGAGTCTCCGAGAACATTAATGTTGGAGTTTTCGTTGACGAAGCTGATCTGAATATCTTTTGCATTGGCAGCCGGTGTGACGGCATCGATTGCCGCGTCAATAACTTTTGTGAGACGGACGGGTCGAATTTCGAATTGAAGTTTTCCGGCCACTATTCTGGATACATCCAGAAGGTCATTGATCAATTGGGCCTGCGCTTTTGCATTACGCTCAATCGTTTCGATTGCTCTGACTGTTGTTGACGCGTCAAGTTTTCCGCCGCCGAGCAAGCGAGTCCATCCCAGGATCGAGCTCAGTGGCGTTCTCAATTCGTGGGAGAGCGTCGCCAGGAACTCGTCCTTAACACGATTGGCGGTTTCAGCCTGTCGACGGGCATGCTGCTCGCGGACCAGCAGCTCTTCGCGCTCCTTTTCGATGCGCATCCGTTCTGTGATTTCATTTTTCAGCTCTTCATTGGTCATTTCAAGCTGGGCGGTGCGCTCTCGCACTCGCTGCTCCAGGATCTCGTTCAATTCATCCAGTTCCTGATTGGATTGCTGAAGCAGGCTGGCCTGTTCCTTGACTTCCGCGGTGCGATTGAACTGATCGATGAAGACTTTAACCTTGGTCTTGAGTATTTCCGGCTCAAGCGGTTTGCAAACGTAATCGACGGCCCCAAGAGAATAACCCTTAAAGATATGCCGTTCGTCTTTATTGATCGCGGTTAGAAAGATTATCGGCGTGTGCTGGAGTTTCTGGCGCTCCCGGATAATGGCCGCAGTCTCAAAGCCGTCCATATCCGGCATCTGGACGTCCAGCAGAACCAGGGCAAATTCTTTGTTCAGAAGCTGTCGCAGAGCCTCGCGACCGGAATGTGCCCTGACAAGGTTTTGGTTCAGGTCTGAAAGAATCGCCTCCAGGGCCAGAAGGTTTTCCGGTTTATCGTCAACAAGAAGAATGTTAGCTTTCTGATCAGTTGACATTTTTGCCTCTGTCCTGGGAGCGCAGGCATCTTGGCTGCATGCCCTGGAAAGCGATATTAAACTCCATAACTTCGATTCCCCAGTATGCTGGCAGGATGCCGCGCTCCCAGGATTATACTAGCGGTGAATCCATATTCTGAGCAGTGAAATCAACTGCTCGGACTCTACCGGCTTTGTAATGTAATCGGACGCGCCAGCCTCGATGCACTTTTGCCTGTCACCTTTCATAGCCTTGGCAGTAACTGCAATTATCGGCAGTGTCCTGAACTTCTTGTGTTTTCTGATCTCCCGCATGGCCTCATAACCATCCAGTCCTGGCATCATGATGTCCATGAGGACACAATCGATGTCAGGCGTTTTCTTCAGAATCTCGATGCCTTCGACGCCGTTTTCGGCGTAGATAACGTGCATCTTGTGGCGTTCAAGCAAGCTGGTGACCGCAAAGATGTTTCTGATATCGTCGTCGATGATCAGGACCTTCTTTCCGGCCAACTCGCGGTCCGATCTGTGAGCCTCTTCCAACATCCGCCGTTTCGGCTCGGGCATATTGGCCTCGACTCTGTGGAGGAACAGAGTTGTATCGTCAAGAAGCTGGTGCATCGAATCCTTGCCCTTTCCGATCACGCTGACGGCCATTCGCTTGAGTTCGGATTCCTCCTTAGTTGAAAGATCCTTCCCGGTGTAGACAATAATCGGAAGCTTCGCGAAGTTAACGTCTTTCTTGATTTTTTCGATCAACTCCGCCCCCTCCATATCAGGAAGTTTCAGATCGATAACAGCGCAATCGAACTGCTGGGAATTCAGAGCATTGAGCGCCTCTTCACCAGTTGCGACGGCCGTGGTCTTTACGTCGGTATCGCCGATTAACTCGACAACGCTGGACCGCGCAGCTTCGTCGTCCTCCACCACCAGCAGGTTTCTGACTGGACGCTCGATAAACCACTTCATACCCGTGACAGCGTCGTTCAGAGCATCCTTCGTCACGGGTTTTGTAAGACAAGCAACCGCGCCCATCTTCAGGACGCGCCGCATATCTTCCATAACGGAAATGATGTGAACAGGAATGTGTCTGGTGTTCGGATCTCTCTTGAGTCGGTCAAGGACCGAGAGTCCATGAGTTCCGGGCAACAGAACATCCAAAGTTACCGCGTCTGGTTTGTACTTCTTTGCCAGGACCAGAGCTTCATCGCCACGTTCAGCGATTATGCCCTTGAAACCGTTGTCACGAGCTGTTTCCAGCAGAATGCGAGCAAAAGCTGTATCGTCTTCGACGATCAGCATCACCTTGTCGCCAGGCTCGATCTTCAATCGATCATCCATGACTTCGGATTCACGAAGGAGAGGCGGATCTTTCTTTTCGATCACGCCAGGATGCGTGCCGACGTGGCTTTCGCCCAGTCTTAATGCTTCGTCATATTCTTCTTCCGCTGTCACTGTCGGAGTTCCAGCGTAAACAGTCGGCAAATAGAGAGTGAATGTGCTGCCTTCGTCAGGCGCGCTCTCCAGTCTTATCTCGCCACCCAGCAGCCGCGCGATTTCGCGGCTGATCGATAAGCCTAAACCCGTTCCACCGAACTTTCGGCTGGTAGTCCCGTCGGCCTGCTGGAACGCTTCGAAGATGATCTTGTGTTTTTCGGGCGGAATACCGATTCCGGTATCTGTCACCGAGAATGCGACGACCTGAGTCGCATTGTTTAGCGACTGGTGGTCAAAGCTCCAGCCGGAGGTCGCCGTTTCGGCGCGCAGTGTAACGTTGCCCTTCTCTGTGAACTTAAAGGCGTTGGAGAGCAGATTCTTAAGCACCTGTTGCAGCCGTTTGGAATCCGTCT
The DNA here is from genome assembly GCA_035652355.1 of Blastocatellia bacterium. GTDB lineage: Bacteria > Acidobacteriota > Blastocatellia > DASRDY01 > DASRDY01 > DASRDY01. Next base: position 11,051 of record DASRDY010000121.1, on the reverse strand, counting down.
GAATAGCGCCAGGAAGCCCATCGCCGAGTTCGATCTTGAATTCCAATGCTTTCTCCTCGGCAACATGGCGGAAGAGGTGCTCCATATCTTCTTCGAGATCGGCAAACGTGACATCGCCGATTTCGACGGCCATCGTGCCGGACTCGATCTTGGACAGATCGAGAATTTCATTGATCAGTCCCAGCAGGTCAGCGCCGGATGAGTGGATTGTTTCGGCAAACTCGACCTGTTTCTCAGTGAGGTTGCTATCCGGATTCTCAGACAACATCTTCGATAAGATGAGCATGCTGTTAAGCGGCGTTCGCAGCTCGTGCGACATATTGGCAAGGAATTCGTTCTTGTATTTCGAAGTGAGGGCCAACTGCTCTGCCTTCTCTTCGATTGCCTGCCTTGCCATGTCGATCTCGCGGTTCTTGCGTTCGACTTCGTTTTTCTGCTCTTGCAGCAGGCGAGCTTTCTCTTCCAACTCTTCGTTGGTCTGCTGCAACTCTTCCTGTTGTTTCTTGAGCAGCTCTTCTGATTTCTGCAACGATTTGGCTTGCTGCTCCAGCCGTTTGTTGGTGTCCTGCAGTTCGCGCTGACCGGCCTGCAGTTCCTGGGTCAGTGACTGAGACTGCTTCAGCAGTTCTTCCGTTCTCATATTTGCTTCGATAGTGTTGAGAACGATTCCGATACTTTCAGTCAACTGATCGAGGAACCCGAGATGAATCTCGTTGAAGCGGTGGAACGAGGCAAGCTCGATAACCGCCTTGACCTGCCCTTCAAACAGCACGGGCAAGACGACGATGTTCATCGGTGATGCCTCGCCAAGACCGGAGTTAACCTTTATATAATCACTTGGAACATTCGTGATTAATATTCTGTCTTTTTCCAGAGCGCACTGTCCAACCAATCCCTCGCCCAGCTTGAATTCGTTCGAGAGATTTCGGCGCTCGCGGTATGCATAGCTGGCCAGCAGTTTCAACGAAGATGCCGACTCAGTGGTCTCAGTAATGTAGAACACTCCGTGTTGCATGTTCACCAGTGGAGCGAGCTCTGACAGAATCAGTCGGGAGACCGTCCACAAGTCTTTTTGACCTTGCAGCAACCGGGTGAACTTAGCAAGGTTGGTCTTTAACCAGTCTTGCTCTGTGTTCTTGCGTGTCGTGTCCTTCAGGTTACGCATCATCTCATTGACGTTGTCCTTCAGGTACGCGACTTCGCCTGCGGCTTCGACCGTGATCGACCGTGACAGATCGCCCTTGGTAACGGCGGTTGCCACTTCCGCGATAGCTCGGATCTGGGTCGTCAGGTTTGCTGCCAGTCGGTTCACGTTGTCCGTCAAGTCGCGCCACGTTCCGGATGCACCAGGCACGCTTGCCTGGCCGCCCAGCTTACCTTCGATACCCACTTCGCGAGCCACGGTGGTCACCTGATCGGCGAACGTCGCCAGCGTGTCGATCATGGCGTTGATCGTATCGGCCAGTTCAGCGATTTCGCCCTTCGCTTCCACTTGTAGTTTGCGTTTCAGGTTACCGTTTGCGACTGCGGTAACGACGCGTGCGATACCTCGCACTTGGGTCGTCAGGTTGCCTGCCATGAAGTTCACGTTGTCGGTCAAGTCCTTCCACGTACCGGCAACTCCCTTCACTTCAGCCTGACCGCCCAGTTTTCCTTCAGTACCCACTTCGCGAGCCACACGAGTTACTTCCGATGCGAACGAGCCAAGCTGGTCCACCATCGTGTTGATCGTGTTCTTCAGCTCAAGGATTTCTCCCTTTACGTCTACGGTGATCTTCTTCGAGAGGTCGCCGTTTGCCACAGCCGTTGTAACTGCGGCGATGTTTCGCACCTGAGCTGTCAGGTTGCCTGCCATGAAGTTTACGTTATCGGTCAGGTCCTTCCAGACGCCGGACACGCCCTTCACTATGGCTTGACCGCCCAGCTTTCCTTCCGTACCTACTTCGCGAGCCACACGAGTTACTTCAGACGCAAACGAGTTGAGCTGGTCCACCATCGTGTTGATTGTGTTCTTGAGCTCAAGGATTTCGCCTTTTACGTCTACAGTGATCTTCTTGGACAAGTCGCCGTTTGCCACTGCCGTTGTGACTTCTGCGATGTTTCGCACCTGACCTGTCAGGTTGCCTGCCATGAAGTTCACGTTATCTGTAAGGTCCTTCCACGTACCCGACACGCCCTTCACCTGGGCTTGACCTCCCAGCTTTCCTTCCGTACCTACTTCGCGAGCCACACGAGTTACTTCCGATGCGAAGGAGTTAAGCTGGTCCACCATCGTGTTGATCGTGTTCTTGAGCTCAAGGATTTCTCCCTTAACGTCTACAGTGATCTTCTTTGAAAGGTCGCCAGTTGCCACAGCCGTTGTAACTTCGGCGATGTTACGCACCTGACCAGTCAGGTTGCCTGCCATGAAATTCACATTATCTGTGAGGTCCTTCCAGACGCCTGCGACTCCCTTCACTTCTGCCTGACCGCCCAACTTACCTTCAGTACCCACTTCGCGAGCCACACGCGTCACTTCCGATGCAAACGACGAAAGCTGATCCACCATTGTGTTGATCGTGTTCTTCAGCTCAAGGATTTCGCCTTTTACGTCTACAGTGATCTTCTTGGACAAGTCACCGTTTGCCACTGCCGTTGTTACGTCAGCGATGTTTCGCACCTGACCGGTCAGGTTGCCTGCCATGAAGTTCACGTTGTCGGTTAAGTCTTTCCACGTTCCCGACACACCGCGCACAAGAGCTTGACCGCCCAGCTTACCTTCCGTACCCACTTCGCGAGCCACGCGCGTCACTTCCGATGCGAATGAACCTAGCTGGTCCACCATCGTATTGATCGTGTTCTTCAACTCAAGGATTTCTCCCTTTACGTCTACAGTGATCTTCTTCGAAAGGTCGCCGTTTGCCACAGCTGTTGTAACTTCGGCGATGTTACGCACCTGGCCGGTCAAGTTGCCTGCCATGAAGTTCACATTATCTGTCAGGTCCTTCCAGACACCTGCGACTCCCTTCACCTCCGCTTGACCACCGAGTTTTCCTTCAGTACCCACTTCGCGAGCCACACGAGTTACTTCTGATGCGAAGGAGTTGAGCTGATCCACCATCGTGTTGATCGTGTTCTTCAGCTCAAGGATTTCTCCCTTTACGTCTACAGTGATCTTCTTCGAAAGGTCGCCGTTTGCTACTGCGGTTGTAACTTCGGCGATGTTACGCACCTGACCCGTCAGGTTGCCTGCCATGAAGTTCACATTATCTGTGAGGTCCTTCCACGTACCGGACACGCCCTTCACTTGCGCCTGACCACCGAGTTTTCCTTCAGTACCCACTTCGCGAGCCACGCGCGTCACTTCAGATGCGAATGAACCTAGCTGGTCCACCATCGTGTTGATCGTGTTCTTCAGCTCAAGGATTTCTCCCTTTACGTCTACCGTAATCTTCTTCGAAAGGTCGCCGTTTGCCACAGCTGTTGTAACTTCGGCGATGTTACGCACCTGACCAGTCAGGTTGCCTGCCATGAAATTCACATTATCTGTGAGGTCCTTCCAGACACCTGCGACTCCCTTCACTTCTGCCTGACCACCGAGCTTTCCTTCCGTACCTACTTCGCGAGCCACGCGCGTCACTTCTGATGCAAACGATGAAAGCTGATCCACCATCGTGTTGATCGTATTTTTCAACTCAAGGATTTCGCCGCGCACATCTACGGTGATTTTCTTTGACAAGTCGCCCGTTGCCACTGCCGTCGTAACTTCAGCGATGTTACGCACCTGACCTGTCAGGTTGCCTGCCATGAAGTTCACGTTATCGGTCAGGTCCTTCCAGACACCTGCGACTCCCTTCACTTCTGCCTGACCGCCGAGCTTTCCTTCGGTACCCACTTCGCGAGCCACACGAGTTACTTCAGATGCGAAGGATGAGAGCTGGTCCACCATCGTGTTGATCGTGTTCTTCAGCTCAAGGATTTCGCCCTTTACGTCTACAGTGATCTTCTTCGAGAGGTCGCCGTTTGCCACGGCCGTTGTAACTTCGGCGATGTTACGCACCTGGCCGGTAAGGTTGCCTGCCATGAAGTTCACGTTGTCGGTTAAGTCTTTCCACGTTCCCGACACACCGCGCACGAGTGCTTGACCGCCGAGTTTTCCTTCCGTACCTACTTCGCGAGCCACACGCGTCACTTCTGATGCGAACGACGAGAGCTGGTCCACCATCGTGTTGATTGTGACTTTGAGCTCGAGGATTTCTCCTTTAACGTCTACGGTGATCTTCTTCGAGAGGTCGCCGTTTGCCACTGCCGTTGTAACTGCGGCGATGTTTCGCACCTGGTCAGTCAGGTTGCCTGCCATGAAATTCACGTTGTCTGTTAAGTCTTTCCACGTACCGGACACGCCTTTCACTTGCGCCTGACCGCCGAGCTTACCTTCCGTACCGACTTCGCGAGCCACACGAGTTACTTCTGATGCGAACGATCCAAGCTGGTCCACCATGGTGTTGATTGTGTTCTTCAGCTCAAGGATTTCGCCTTTTACGTCTACAGTGATTTTCTTTGAGAGGTCGCCGTTTGCCACTGCCGTTGTAACTGCGGCGATGTTTCGCACCTGACCTGTCAGGTTATTCGCCATCAGGTTCACGTTATCCGTTAAGTCCTTCCACGTACCGGACACACCCTTCACTATGGCTTGACCACCGAGCTTTCCTTCCGTACCTACTTCGCGAGCCACACGCGTCACTTCTGATGCGAACGAACCAAGCTGGTCCACCATCGTGTTGATCGTGTTCTTCAGCTCGAGGATTTCTCCCTTTACGTCTACAGTGATCTTCTTGGACAAGTCGCCGTTTGCCACCGCCGTCGTAACTTCAGCGATGTTTCGCACCTGACCCGTCAGGTTGTTCGCCATCAGGTTTACGTTGTCCGTCAGGTCTTTCCATGTGCCTGAGACGCCTTTCACTTGCGCCTGACCACCGAGTTTTCCTTCCGTACCCACTTCGCGAGCCACGCGCGTCACTTCCGATGCGAACGAGCCAAGCCGGTCCACCATCGTGTTGACGATCTTGCCGGTGCGCAGGAACTCGCCTTTGAGCGGCCGGCCCTCGATGTCCAGCGCCATCGTCTGCGACAAATCACCTTTCGCGACCGCGCCAATGACGCGGGTCACTTCGGTGGTCGGCTGAGCCATATCGCTGATCAGATTGTTGACCGAGTCGATACACGATGCCCACCCACCGGTCGCGCCACTGAGAGCCGCGCGTTGGGCGATCTTTCCGTCTTTTCCCACTACTGAGCTGATGCGTTCAAGCTCCAGTGTCATCCGCTCGTTCATTTCGATAATGTCGTTGAGAGCGTCAGCTATCTTGCCGGCCATTCCGGTCTGTTCTACCGGAAGTCGCTCTGAAAAATCGCCTTTCCTGACTGCCACAAGGACCCTGAGGAGTTGTTTTGCGTCTATTGTTTCTGTTTTTATTCGTTCGGTCGCTGTTGCCATTCTGATCTCCTTCTCGCCATAACGAACGGTCAGCAACAGGTCGCCTACGTTTTCCGTAGATAACCTGTGACAAATAATTACCGACCCGTCTCAGCCGAAAAAACGCGAGAAATTGCCCTCACACCGGTGGTGATAAAAAATACGCTAGGTTACTGGGGAAGGAAATAAGTCCGAAGACTTATGTGCCGCACATTATACTAAAGAGTCGCAGGAAATGCATCAAGGACTGAACCAAACCTTTACACTCAACGACCCTGCTCAATTTATATCGGCATTTAAAGCCGTGAAATTAAAGGATTGATTTCAACACTTCTGCATCACGCCTGCAGGGCGTTTATATGTAATGGCCATGAAATAGTCAACAAGAATCGCCCGTTAACGCTGGTTTTTCTGGCTCTTGACAATAGTCTACCCCACCCATATCATCACGGTTTCTTTATGGGTTTGGCGGCGTAGCTCAGCCGGTTAGAGCGTGGGATTCATAACCCCAAGGTCAGTGGTTCAAGTCCACTCGCCGCTACCAATAAAATCAATGAGTTACAGGCGACTCACCCAGTCGCCTCTTTAGTTTGTGGCAGATTTGTGGCAGGAATTTTCTTTCCGCCACGCGCTGCCGCTTCAATTGCTCTCAGCTTGCCCGGATCCGTTGCGTGAACGTAACGCATGGTCGTAGCAATATTGACGTGGTCCATTATTTCCTGGATGTCTTTCGGATGCGCTCCGCCTTCAGCCGCTCTGGTACCAAACGTATGCCGCCCGGCGCAATGAAATGGAATGTGCGGTATGCCCGCAAGCTCCAAAGCCTTTCGCCAAGCCGTCTTGATATCTTTGATCGGCTTCCCGGTTTTCGGATTCTCAAACAAATAACCGGACGGTCCAGCCTTATCACACAACCGCTCAAGAATTGGATGTATGTTCGGATGGATCGGCACAGTTCTCTGTTTGCCGTTCTTGGTATGTAGCAGCAAGATTGTCGATCGTACGAGATCGACTTGCGAGCGATGCAGTGACAGCAACTCTGTCCTTCTCATCCCAGTGTGAGTGTCTACCAATAGAATGTCCAGCAAATGCTTTCTCCTGCCTACAAGCATTGGAAGAAGCTTAGCTTCGTCCTCTTCGCTGAGAAATCTGGGAACCAGGTTAGAAACGCCGCAAAGCTTTACGCCGGTGCAAGGATTGACCTGCAGCAGCTCTTGCTCAATCGCCAAAGAATAGATTCGTGACAGCAGTTGAAGCTCGCGGTCGACAGACGCCGGAGAGCGCCTGCCTCCCTTCGCGGATTGCGACTCTCGGCGCTCCCGCTTGAACTGCTCGACATTGAATCTACTTATCTCTCGCATCTTCTTGTTCCGGAAATAGGCCAATATCGGTTTTACCCGGGATTGATCATTGCGCCATGATCTCTTTTCACGTTTTGACCATGGGATGAACTCCTTTTCCACAAATTCTTTCAGGCTGATATTGCTCGGTTCCGGACAATATCGGCCCTCAAAAATTTCCTCTTTTGCTTTGGTCTCCGCCTGCTCCGCTTGCCACTTAGTCCTGGCTTCAGGTACTGCCTGACCATAGCGAATGCCGCGAATACAAAAGCGGTAATACCAAACCTTGTTTCGCTTAAACACCGACATCGAGAATTTTCCTTTCTCGATTTGCAGCCAGCCGGTGCAAGGCTATGGTACAGCTTTTGGCGGTGGAGAGTCTATGTGAACGATGATGGTCATCTTCGGGAAGGGTCCAGTCGAGGAGTTCGGCGAGCAGGAAGACCGGCTTTCCTCCAGCATAACGGACGGGAATTCGACCTTGTGATATCCAGGTGGAAATAGTCTTAGGCTTGACTCTAAGAAGGTCGGCCGCCTCATCGACTTCCAAAAAGACGATCTGCATGAGCCTAAGAACATCCGCGGGCGCAAGCCGGGCAGTGAGCAAACGCGCGGTATCTCTAGCAATTTCTTCAAGCGACATGCCACTTTCAACCTCAGGCAGGTTAGAATCAGGCTGCATACTTCACCACCTTTCATCTTCGAAAGCGCAATATCGATATTCACTCGATCTCATTCAACCTATTTTGCAAACGCAAGAAGCGATAGCGAAATGTTGTGCGATTCAATTTCAATCTCCTCGCGGCCTCGGAAAAGCTACCGTTCACCGATTGCAAAATATGCTCGTAGAATTCGAATTCTTTGCGCACAATATTCGTGTCACTCAACTTGCCAGTAAAAGGGACTCGCTCGGATGCACGTCGCGAATCAGCCAGCTCACTATTTAAAGCAACATGGACCTGGTCGGCGAGAATCGTCCCGCGAGGGCCAACGGAAATTGATACTCGTTCCAATATATTTTCCAGTTCTCGAACATTTCCGGGCCAGGTATGTCTACATAAGACAGCGATGGCCGCTTTACTCAGAGAGGCCGGAAACGAAAGTTCAGCGTTCTTTGCCACTTTTTCGAGAAGGTGTACAGCAAGCTGGGGAATATCTGATAAACGTTCACGAAGAGGAGGCACTTGAAGCTCGAAAACGTTTAGCCTAAAGAAAAGATCTTGGCGAAAACGTCCTTCATCCATTTCTTTTCTGAGATTCTTGTTTGTTGCCGCTATTATCCTCACGTTAATATCGAGTTCTTTCGAACAAGTTGAACCAAGCGGCCTTACTTTTCTTTCCTGCAAAACGCGTAAAAGTCGCACCTGCATCGCTAGAGTCATTTCTCCAAGTTCGTCCAGGAAAATGGTGCCGCCATTTGCCGCCGTGAATAATCCTTTTTTGTCGGCTACGGCTCCTGTAAAGGATCCCTTAACATGGCCAAATAGCTCGTCTTCAAGAAGAGTTTCTGGAAGCGCACCGCAATTTACAGCCTGAAAAGGTCCATCTGAACGGTTGCTTAGTGAATGAATCGCGTAAGCTACAAGCTCCTTGCCAGTTCCTGATTCGCCGGTTATTAACGCGGTAGATCGTGTCCTCGCGACCTGTCCGATCTTCTCCTTCAAGATACGCATCGATCCCGATTCGCCAATCAGGAAGCTATCCAATGCGGAGAGTTTCTGAACATCAAGAGGTTGAATTGCCAAGGAGCTTGGCGTCAAGGGCCTTCGATCATTTCTTAAACGGGATTCCTGCATTATTACCGGGTACTTCTGCTATAACATCAACCAACTGATGAACACTGGGTTTGGTCCAGCGAGCGTCTCTAATTTAAAAGCAACGGCATGAATGAAAGACGTGGGAACGACGCGTCAATTCCACGCAAAAAAATAATTAGCTTTGCATGGAATTGCGAGCTATTTCCCACGTCTTATACCTAAGGGCAGATTTCTTAGGCGATCCAATATGCTGAATAATGGGGCCAGCGGTGTGACAACTTGGATGCGTTAATCGACTAACTTTATGCGCTATTATCTACAAGGTCGTCTCAGTTTTTTGTCGTACATCTCATTAATATTTATCGTTCCCCTTTTATGCTGCTTTGCTTTGCCGGCATTCAGCCAAACTGATGTAATTGATCCGGGACCAACCTTGATTGGTGAAGGAATACCGAAAATTCCAGCCTCGCTAGCTTTATCTGTAAAACGGTATACGAGCGCTTATGGGCTGCCATTGGCCGGTTGGAATCCGACGAAACACGAAGTCTGGCTAAAGGACCTCGCAAACAAGACAACTATTCTTAGCCGTGTCGATCTTCCAGGTGCGGATCGTCAAGCTCTCAGTATCATTCCCATAGGAGGGGTTTACGATCTCTACTTTGACTCATCTGGAAAATACATTGTTTATGATAAGGACTCTGACGGGAATGAAGAATTCCAAATGTTTTTGTACGAACTTCAATCTCGGAAGATTAGCGCAATCACAAATGGAAAATCGCGGAACACAGAACCTGTGTGGTCAAATAAAGGCGACCGCATTATTTATAGTTCATCCCCCTTGGGTAGCAATGGAGTCAGCCTTTTTCTGATGAATCCTTTCGACCCGTCCGGTAACCGATTACTTGTAAATTCGACAGGCTCCTATCTTAAGGCGTTTGACTGGTCACCCGATGATTCCAAGGCTGTTTTTTGCGACTTTAATTCAAACGCATCCAGCAGTCTCTGGTTGGTAGATTTGGCTTCAGGACGAAAGGAGCAACTATCGCCAAGTTCGGCCAATGGTGATTATTACGACTCGCCTCAGTTCAGCAAAGATGGCAAAGGAGTTTATGCAATAACAGATCACGACGCAGAGATGCGACGCCTCGCTTATGTTGATCTGAAATCTAAGGAATTCAAATATCTTTCGAGTCCTATTGAATGGGACGTTGAAGAGTTTAGATTGTCTCCGAACGGTTCCAAGCTGGCCTTCATAACGAACGAAGAGGGCATTTCCCATCTTCATTTGTTTGATGTTGACACTGGAAAAGATACAGAAGTTCGCTCTCTGGCTGTTGGTATTTTGTCAGACCTCCATTGGCAAAATGACTCAGAAAACCTAGCGTTCAATCTGAAATCGTCGCGCACACCAAACGATGTATATTCAGTTAACACTAAGACACTGGGTATTGAACACTGGAGTAAGGCTTTAGGCGCAAATGTCGATCTTGCACAGTCTCCGGAGCCCGAACTGATCCATTGGAAAAGCTTTGATGCGAGGACGATTTCCGGTTTTCTTTACCGACCGCCAGCCAAATTCACAGGTAAACGGCCAGTTGTAGTCGAAATACACGGTGGACCCGAAGAGCAGTATAGACCGTCGTTTTGGGGTCAAGACAATTATCTGCTGGGCGAACTAGGTATAGCAAAGATTTATCCTAATATCAGAGGCTCCTCCGGTTTTGGGAAGACGTTTTTGAATCTAGATAATGGCCTGAAGCGAGAAGATGCCGTGAAGGATGTGGGTGCCTTGTTCGATTGGATTAAAAGCCAGCCGGACCTAGACTCGGATAGAGTGATGATAACAGGTGCTAGTTACGGCGGCTTCATTGCGCTCTTAGTGGGAGAGAAATACCCGAACAGAGTTCAGATAATACAATCGATTGCCGGACCTACAGATTTGGTAACATTCCTGGAAAACACCGAAGGCTGGAGGCGTGACGTTAGACGTGCTGAGTATGGGGACGAGCGTGATCCGAAAATGCGTAACTTTTTGGAAAATATGTCTCCGCGCAAAAACGCAGAAAAGATTGCTCGCCCTCTCTTCATTGTACAGGGGCAGAATGATCCTCGCGTCAAACTCAGCGAAGCGGAGGAGTTCATAAGTGCTGTAAAAAAGAACAATACACCTGTGTGGTACTTACTCGCGAAAGACGAGGGCCATGATTTCATCAATCAAAGGACCATCGATTTTGAATTCTACAGCACGGTGCTTTTTATCAAGGAATATCTCTTAAAGTAGATTTGATTTTGGTATGAACTGGAAGTGGGTCCTGTTCATCCATTGGGCCGAAGCAAACCCACTGTTCAATCTAAAAATCCCCAGATACTACGAATAGGTTTTGTGTTGGTTCAGCGTGAAATGGAATTTCCGGTCTTCATTCGTAGTCACTAAAAAATAAAAAAAAAGGATGCAAAATTCTCCTCACCCCCCGCATTAACCCTTCGCGGCGGATACTA
>DASRDY010000120.1:0-1033 GCA_035652355.1 Blastocatellia bacterium | reverse complement strand
TACCACGTTAATGAACCTCGCATTCTGTTTTCAGCTCAAATGGTGTCGGAAAAACGCTTGCCGATTTAACGATGAAACATAGGCACCAGTGAATCGATTCGGTAATGTTCAGGGAAAAGACGCGGAAATTACCGGACTGTGACAAAAAGGGACAGGTCACTCGGATGATTCGACTTCATCTATTAATGTGTGTTTCGCAATGAAACATCGGAGTGACCTGTCCCCTTTGTCTCATGTCTCAGGTGTCAAGGCTCGAACAGGTGAAATCCGGCCGTTTTGAAATCGATATCGAAAGCAAATGCCGTTATCAGGCTTCTCCGTTGCATCACAAGGAAGCTTATGTGATCGACAAGGCTGAGCCGCCGCTTCGGAGATGCGGCAAAAGCGCGGATTCCTGCTGCGTGCAGCGCCTTGTCGACCCATTCGATTTCAAACGCTGCGGATTCCTGAGCGAATGTTAATGCGGGAGCCACGCCCAGTCTTGCCTGGAGGAGGGTCATCGATTCCAGAACGATATAGTTATGCGTGAGGAGCGCTTCGTTTCGGGCCATGATTTCGCCGAACCGCTCTACCGCCGTTTGATGATTCCGGTCTCGCCTGTCCGCCAGCGCGTATATTGCCGACGTGTCGAGGAAAATCACTTGTTCTTGCGAAGAGCGTCGTAGATTTCAGCCAGAGCATCATCATGATGTTCGGAAACCGGAGCACGACGTCTCTGCTGAGAGGTCCCGGCGCCAATAAATGAAAAATCGCGGGGACTTTTGTATTTCTTTTTCTTGCCCGTCACGAGACCTTTATTCACCATCTCCCGCACCACGGCAGATATGGATTGCTTCCGGTCAAACGCCGTTTGCCGCAGTTTGTTGTAGGTCTCTTCATCGAACTGGATCAAGGCCCGCTTCATGTATCCAAGATATCATGATGGCAGTGCGAAGAGGCCAGCCCGCAGACAATCGACTTCGTTTTCCATGACCACTGTGTTGAAATCGCCAACCAGATCCGTCATGAAACGCAGATTCTTCAAGCCGCCGCC
>DASRDY010000119.1:0-24073 GCA_035652355.1 Blastocatellia bacterium | reverse complement strand
TCGAGGAATTTCTTCTTTGGGCCGCAACTCCCTGATGTTCATAGAGAGAAACTCGTCGCGGCTATAACCGTAAACGCCGGCAGCGGCTTTATTGACATCCAGAATTGAGAATGTCGACTGGTCGTAAATGAAAACCGGCAGCGGGATGCTCTCAAATAACAGGCGATATTTGTCTTCGGAAGGCTCTTCCATTTTCAATGCCGGGTCGGCACTGGTCAGGATCGCATCAGTTTGATCTCGGTCGAAACTCAGAATGTCGGAAATCATTTCCATCAGCCAGCTTTACAAACGAACTAAATCTTTCCCAGGGCAGAAGAAAATCGCATTTGCTAATCACATCGATACGCCCGCGCAAATTCCCAATTCGATCGCTAGTTCTGAACTCGATCATTAGGCTCCTGCATATAAACCATCGGCTTTTTTCGTCAAAAACCTGACAGGTTTTGTATACAATCAGTGATCTGACTAAAGAAAATAAGGAATTAGGAATCTCACCTGCCGTTATGCAGGTTTATTGGGTAGTCATAAGCAACTTGTTGAAGTATTACCTGCTGGCATCTGCCTGGCAGTTTTCAGAGCGGTACCTAGCCAGAGTTTTTGAGCTCTTCCATCCGCCCAGAGCCTTTATTTCGGAACAGGATAATCCGCGCTCCAGAGCCGAAACGATAAATGTCCTCCTTGCATCCCGCGGACTTGCGTGTTCGAGACCGGCGTATTCAGTCCATCGTTTGACTATATAGCGAATCATTCTTGTAGTCAGGGGCCTGTTGAATTCCAATGTCCGATAATTACATATTGGCTGAAACAGAAAAGCATCCTGACCGTTGCTTCGGACTCCGGGTCTTCGCCTTCTCTCTTCATCCAAAATCAGGTAATTATCAATCGCTGATTTAATATCGTCCGGCAGCGTTATTATCCGATTTCTGCCGTTCCTCGCGTTTATCATCAGTGCCCAGGTCGGTTCGTTCCGGAAAATTGACGAGACTCTTAGGGCGGATACTTCGTCCAGGCGCAGCGACAGCTTCCAGATGATTTGAAGCAGAGCGTAGTCTCGAGCTCCCTCAGCCGAATTTCTGTCTGGTCCCGCTAACAAATTAAAGATGTCTCTGCTGGAGAGTGTTCGACGCTGTTTAGTCGACTGCGCTTTTGGCGGGCGCACCAGCTCAGCCGCCGCGGGATTTGTAACGACTATTCCGCCGATTTTCAGATATTCGTAAAACGACCTGATTACTGCTAGCTTCAACGTAACTGTTGCCGGTCTTTTCCCTGCTTCAACAAGCCGGTCGCGCCACTGGCTCACATCGGTTGAAGACAACAAAGCCGGGTGACTATGGTTCATATAGTCAAAGAATTCCTCTATTACCTGACGGTAGTTTCGTCGCGTCGATTCTGATCGGGAACGGTCGCAAAATGCGGTTACAAGTCTGCTGTCGAACCTTGCCACAGCCGCGGCTGTGGCCGTTGTGGAAAAACTCATACACGAAAAACCAGAAAATACGGATTGAAACCCAGCTAGTTAATAGATAGCGACTTGGATGGTTATGATAATCCATGAGACAGCGTTTAAAGTCAAGTTGATTTGATGCTAAATTTATAGCATAATCATCGTTCCCTTTGAAACGTGGCCACCGAATCTCTCACACACTCAACGACCCTATTCTTTTCCGGAGGCGACAAAATGGAAGCTCTCTTTCAGGACATCAAATATGGCATGCGAATGCTTGTCGCCAGACCGTCGTTCACAGTAATTGCTGTGATCGCCCTGGCGCTCGGAATTGGAGCGAATTCCTCAATCTTCAGTGTGGTTAATGGCGTCTTGCTGAAGCCTCTCCCTTACAAAGAATCAGACAAACTCGTCAAAGTCTGGGAAAGTTGGGCGGGCTTTGACAATGGTGCTGTCTCTTATCCTAATTTTCTGGACTGGCGCCAGCGCAATAAATCATTCGAAAAAATGGCTGCCTATAGATGGATCGGCTTCAACATAACTGGAGGCGACCAGCCCGAGCGCGTCGAAGGTCGCAGGGTCTCGGCGGATTTTCTGTCGATTCTCGGTGTAAACCCAGAACTCGGTCGTGATTTCACCGCTGCTGATGACAATCAAGGCGCCAATCCGGTTACCATTATTTCCGACTCTCTCTGGAAACGCCGATTCGGTGCGGACCCTTCGATTATCGGCAAAACCATTATGATGGACGATCAGGGCTATGAGGTCATAGGAGTCCTGCCACCCGATTTTCACTTTTTCGGTAATTATGTTTCCGTTAATGCATTGGTCGCCATACAGGCCAAAGAGGGAGATTGGCTGCACCAGAGGGCCTGGCACCCAGGCATTCAAGTGATAGCGCGTGTTAAGCCCGGAGTGAGCCTTGCGCAGGCCCGCGCTGAGATGAGTTCAATAGCAGGGGCATTGGCACAGGAATATCCCGATACCAATAAAGGGCATGGCATAAGCGTACGCTCTCTCTATGAAGCTACGGTCGGTGATTATCGCAAACTGCTCCTTTTACTGGCAGGAGCGGTGGGGTTCGTTCTGCTGATAGCCTGCGCCAATGTGGCGAATCTAATGCTGGCTCGCGCGTCGGCTCGTCAAAAAGAGATTGCTATTCGCTCCGCTCTTGGCGCAAGTCGAGTTCGTATCATCAGGCTGCTGATCGTTGAGAGCGTGCTGCTTTCGCTGATCGGTGGAACGCTCGGGGTCGTGATTGCCTACTGGGGAACCGGGGTGGCCCTGGCCTTGCCAAACGCATTGCCCAGAATAAACGACATAAAGATCGATGGCAGTGTATTGCTCTTTACACTGGCGGCATCGTTGATGACAGGAATAGGTTTTGGACTCGCGCCGGCACTACAGGCCTCCAAACCAGATCTGAATGGGACATTGAAAGAAGGCGGCCGGTCCGGAACCGTCGGCAGGCAAGGCATTCGAAGTGTTCTTGTGGTATCAGAGATTGCAATATCGCTGATCCTGCTGGTCGGAGCTGGATTGCTGATACGCAGTTTTATCTCGCTCAATCAGGTCAATACCGGATTCGATGAGAAGAACCTTCTTACTTTTGATACTTCCCTGTCGTCCAAACAGTTTTCCGATGCAACGAAGATACGAAACTTTTACCGGGAATTTATCGAAAAGATTCGTGCCATTCCCGGAGTTCGGGACGCAGCCAGGACGGATCTTCTCCCTCTTCTCGGCGGAGACTCGGAACTTCAGTTTTATGTTAATGGTCGCCCCAAGCCATCACTGAGCGAATTGCCAATTGCCATGGCCTACCTGCCCGACAATGGTTACTTAAAAACAATGGGTATCCCTCTTTTGCGCGGACGATTTTTTGATTCAACCGACACAAAAAACTCAGGAACAGTATCGGTAATAGACGAGAATCTGGGTAACGAATATTTTCCCGGCGAGGATCCGATCGGTCAACATATTACCATACAGGCCGGTCCGTCGTTTGCGATAGACACACAGATCATCGGGATCGTCCGTCACGTCAAGCAGCAGAACCTGGATACAGCCGACGGCTCGAACGTCGGACCTCAGTTGTATTTGTCCTTTGAGCAGATTCCCGATGGTTTTCTGTCTCCGGGATCGATGGTGGTTGTTCGGACTGAGTCCGATCCGCTATCCTATGTGCCTGCCATGCGCAGCGCCCTAAATTCCCTAAGTAAGACCGCGACGCTTTCCAATCCTAAAACTATGGAGACGGTGAAAGCCGATGTAATTTCTGATCGGCGTTTCACTATGATACTGGTTGGCGTTTTCTCAGCTCTGGCATTGGTTTTGGCCTCCATCGGAATTTACGGAGTCATTTCCTATTCCGTTGCACAGCGTACACGGGAGATAGGAATTCGAATGGCATTAGGCGCCAGCCGCGGACAAGTTCTGTGTATGGTGCTCGGAGGCGGAGCAAAGCTTGCGATAATTGGAATTGCGATCGGTGCTCTGGGCGCAATGATTCTGACTCAGTTGATCAAGTCATTTTTGTTTGGGGTCAGTCCGTCGGATCCACTTACATTTGTTGTCATCGCGTTCGTTCTGTCTTGTGTAACATTGCTGGCCAGCTATGTGCCGGCAAGACGCGCAATGAAAGTCGATCCGAATTCTGCTCTGCGGTACGAATGAACCGGAATCGAACAACTTAATCGGCAAAAGCCCGGCTTCCCCGCCGGGCTTTCTTATTTCGCCTTTGAACAGTGTAATTTCTCGCTCGTCAATTCCCTTTTATTGAGTCCTAGCTGCTTACCCGAACAAGCGGACTATTCTTCTTCGGAGTCACGCTTATAATCTGCCAGCCGTCTTCTCCGGGGAATGTCCAGCCGCGGATCACAGGAATCGCGTTACCCGAGGTGTCCTCTCTCATTCTCACCAACATCTCACTGCTTTCCGGAGTCGGATTGATGCTTCCGTTGTTTCGGATTCGCGCGGTGCGAATCACGGCGATCGGAGCATGCGTCAGATCGACGGGGTGCAAATAATAGAGATTGGCGTCATCTTTGAAGGCCTGAATAATGTCATATTTTCCGGCCGGGAGCATATAATCGCCCATTCTCAATTTATAGGGCACATTGATACTGAAGTGCATCAATCTCGGCGTGGGCGACTGCGCGAAAACAACAGAGCCAACCATCCCCAGTAAGAGTGTCCCCAGAATCAAACTTTTTCTTATCATTTCCCTTTACCTCCATGTTATTCAACTCTAAAAAAGTCCTGCTCATCACGAGGCAAGCATTGTTCCCATCAGAGATTAAAATTAGCGGAAATGACATAGAATAGTTCCACTCGTGGTGGAAGTTCGGTTTAAATATAACGCTTTAATCAGCTTAGGTAGGATAAAAACGGATTTCCTGAGAATCAACGTCTCATAAACCTGAGAACCACGCTGAAGAAGCTAACGGACTTCTTTTCGTGGACCTTGGATCGAAAAACCCCTCAAATGCCTGCTTATATTAGCATTACAGGACTCCGGTCACAATATATATTTGTTCATATCAGCGATCTGTTTTTGGACGCGTGTACAGACTCATATAAGACAGAGTGTCCTGTGAGTGATTAACGTGAGTAGAACAATTCTCTTTTTATAAACGCTTCTTTGCATTTTTTAGCGTTAGAATAGCTGGTCTGGCCGAAAATGGCTTCTGGCCTAAGGTTCCGGATGCCTAATCCGAAACCTGGTTTTGCATCTGTTTTCAAAAACAAATTCGGCCGGCCCGTCGCCTTAAATATTTGATTTAAATGCAAATAACATGTTGGCCGACCGCAGGAACCGTAGTAGAATCGCCGACAAGTGTGGGAGTATCTCCGGAGCGGGATATCTAATTCTTGGCCGATTATTAGTGTCCAAAATCTTTTTCCATCTCTTAATTGTTGATTCTGCTTGAATTTCGGCCATTTTCGGCCGTAGTATGGGTGCGGACACACACCGTATAGCAGAATAAAATGGAGCCACAGGTTTTTAGGGATAAACGCCCTTCGCCGCGTCGTGTGTGTCCAACAAACGGCTCCTTGCGGTGAAGGGCGTTTCAGTTTTGTCTCTCCTATCCCCTTTGGTCACTAAAGGTTAAGAACATATGATGAAAGTCATTGCTATAGCCAATCAAAAGGGTGGCGTAGGTAAATCTACGACTGCCGCGATGCTTGGAGCAGAACTCGCCATCCGTGGGTACGATACACTACTGATCGACGCTGATCCGCAGGCAAACGCATCTGGTATCTTCCTGGATCCAAACGATGTTCACACTTCCCTTGCTTATGCGATTATGGGTCGTGAGGGGAAACCGCCAGGATCGCTCAGCGAACAACGCGTAACTACTGAAATTGAGGGACTTGACCTGGTGCCGGCAACGCTTGCCCTGGCTAATTTCGACCGTGAGCCTGCGCTTTCTGTAACCAATCTGAGAACTGCGTTAAGAGCGCTCGACGATATGTATTCTTTCGCTATTGTCGATACACCGCCGAATCTCGGATTATTACTCACGGCGGCGCTAACTGCTGCTACGCACGTACTTATACCGGTTCAGGCAGCACCCTTCGCTCTTGCTGGACTGAATGACCTAGTGCAGGTAATCGAGGGAGCTCGCGGGCTAAATGAGAACTTAACGCTTCTCGGAGCTGTATGTACCCTGTTCGACACACGTACGTCGGTTTCGGGTCAATCTTATAAAGCTTTGACAAAGATGATGCTCGATAAAACGTTCGAGACAATCATCCATCGGCAGACGAAGCTGGAAGAATTGCCGTCAATGCACCAGCCAGTCCAGATTTACGCGCCTAATTCAAGAGGCGCCGAACAGTACTCTTCCCTTGCGGACGAAGTCTTAAGACGTATTGGATTATCTACAAAGGCACAACGCCTGTCAGTGGTAGCCGAAAGGTAATGATTTAGATGGACGGGGAAAAGAAAAAGAAGCAGCAAATAGCACGTCGTAAACCAGGCCTCAGCATTGAGCCGCCAAAACCGCGGCCAATGGAGTCCGATCACTTTGCATTACAGCTATTTCGTGCAAACACAGAGGATAAGCAGCTCGAACCCGCTTCAACTGCTACTTCAATACCCCCTTCAATTCCACCCTCAACACCAACTGCAATAGCCACTTCAACGACTACTTCATTGCCTGCTTCAACAGGTACATCAAATGCCCCTTCAATACCTGCTACATTCGAGCCCATTGAATATGCTCAGCAACCCTCTTCAAGAGGTGCTTCAATACCCCCTTCAACCCAAAGGGTAAGTTATTACCTGGATGCAACACATACTGGAGCAGAGCAGCGGGTCTATTCCGTGATGTACCGCGAGACGATTTCGAAAGGAGCCGCTGAGCGACATTTTTCTGTACGAGAGCTCCTGCGTAAAACAGGCATTCTGGCGGAGAATACAGTGAGAAGGGCATTGCGGGGACTGATCAATAAACAGAGCATAGAGATGCTCTCTTTCGATATGGGCGACAATTATGGTCCGCTTTATCGCGTATTCGCTCCAAAAGAGATCGAAGAGCGGCGTAACCGGGCAGGCATTGTAATCGAGATGAAGAGCAAGCGAATACTTCAACCGTCTTCACTGGGAGCTTCAAGACCTCCTTCATTACCCCCTTCAATCCGGCCATCAGATACGCCATCAACACCGGCTCCTATTCCGGCGCCAAGTGTTGAAGGGGAGCCCCCTTCAAAAAATGAAGCCATGATAATTCATGGAAATAATACCTACGGTCCACAGTCTGCATCGTCGGGCCCAACTGGGAACGACGATGAAAAAATCGCTAAGGTTCGAAAACTGTTCGAACAACTGAGCAACGGTGGGCAGTGGAGAGACGATCGCGATTTGAAAGCTTATGAACAGATTGCTCATATCGGGATCTTTCATATAATTTTGGGTCTTTGTGCCAGTATCAGCAAATCGCCCGAGCACCGTATGAGTTCACTGGCCTATGCGGTTCCCGCCATCGTGCAGCACGCAGAATATATGGACGAGTTTCCGGCAGAGCAGCTTATTGAGATAGCTTATAAAACCAAGCGGACCACAATTTTGTGTATCCAGTCAGGCAGGTGGACGGTTCCCGAATGGCAGTCGGGCGATTAGGTTTCAATTCTTGATTTTCATCGCAGCTTTTCAAAAAATTCTCATCCGCAACGAAAACATAACAACAATGTTTAACCGTACAAATTCAGTAATTTAAAAAGACAATATATCCACTAATACGCTAACCCTCGGACGTGACCGGGTCGATAAGAATTTGTAACAGAGGTAACTTATTAAACGGTGTGTTCGAACGGTTCGGTGTTATCGGTGCGTGATAGTTAAGCATATTCAAATGAGTGAAATCCAGGCCGTGAGTGAGGATGAAGTTCTGTCTACGCCATACCCCTGGATGATGTTCTCCATTTCCTGCTTTGCATAAAACACCCGTCGGACTGTTTGATGAATTCTCTCAGGGAACGGCTATGAGACGACAAAACAGAAATGTCTCAAAGGCAATAATTATTGCCTTCGCGATACTGATCGCGCATGGCTCCATTGCCCTGGCCCTCGATCCCAGAAAAAGCATCACTCAATACCTGCATAACGTTTACGGCCCCGAGCAGGGACTTCCACAACAACAGGTCTCATCAATACTGCAGACTCGTGACGGTTATTTGTGGATGGCGACTGTGGATGGGCTAGTTCGTTTTGATGGGGTTCACTTCAAGATCTTTGATACTAAGAATACGCCAGAGCTTAAACAGAATTACATCTGGGCGCTGTTCGAGGACGAAAATGGGGTATTGTGGATTGGCACTGCCGGCGGCGGGATCACTAGACTAAAGAATGGTAAGTTCACGTCTTTCACAACAAAAGAGGGTCTGGCCCACGACCGCGTCGGCGCAATTACCGAAAGCAAAGATGGAAGCTTGTGGATTGGCACTGTCGGCGGATTGAGCCGGTTCAAAGACGGCAAGTTTCAAACTTATACAACCGTCGACGGATTGTTAAGCAATAATATAAAGTCTCTTCTCGTCGATCGCAGCGGCAATTTATGGATTGGCACAACCGGCGGATTGAATCTTCTGAAAGACGGGAAGATAACGACGTATACAGTGATCGATGATCAGGAGAAGGCAGTTGTAAAACCAGTTAACGCGGTCTGCGAAAGCAGAGATGGAAGCATTTGGTTCGGACTGTACGGCGTTGGCCTGAACCGTCTGAAGGATGGAAAGATCACAGCCTACACCGAACGACAGGGATTGCGGTACAACGTCATTAATTCCTTGTTCGAGGACCGTGATGGAGTTATCTGGATCGGCTCGCTCGGCGGCCTCGAGCGACTGCACGATGGAAAGTTTATTTCCTACACGCAGAAAGACGGTTTATCAAATGCGGGTGTGCTGACAATTTTTGAGGACCGCGAAGGCACGTTATGGGTCGGAACAAACGGCACCGTGGCGCTAAATAGATTCCGAGATGGCAAGTTCCTGACCTACGGTGCCCTGGAGGGTTTGAACGGCAGAGTCTCTTCTTTATACGGCAGCAAAGATGGCAGTATCTGGATGTCGGGTGCCGGACTCAGCAGATTCAAAGACGGAAAATTCCAGGTTTTTTCAAACACTGACTTCATCGGAAAATACGATCTGAGAGCAGTGCTGGAGGCTTCCGATGGAAGCGTGTGGATTGGCACGAACGGCGGCGGTGTATGGCGATTCAAAGACGGCCGATACTCGAACTATACAACTAAACAAGGGCTTGTCAGTGATACTGTGTTCTCGCTTGGTGAAGGGGAGGCCAACGAGATATGGATCGGCACTGATGATGGGCTGGCGCGCTTTAAAGATGAAAAACTGACGGCATATACGAAAACCGAGGGAATGGCGGACGGCGCCGTCCGAATGATTTACAGGGCGCACGATCATACGATATGGTTCGGGACTAACAGTGGGCTAAGTCACTTCAAGAATGGTTCATTCAGCACCTACACGACCAGCGACGGCTTATCGGGAAACCAGGTTAGATCATTCCACGAACACGAAGATGGTACCATCTGGGTCGGCACGCTGGGAAATGGACTAACTCGGCTTAGAAATGGAAAGCTGTCCACAGTAACAACAGCAAACGGTTTAAACGAAGATGTCATCTGGGACATTATGGAAGACGACCGGGGCAACCTCTGGTTAAAAGGAAACAGCGGGTTATTCCAGGTGAAAGAGCAGGAACTCGATGACGTCGCCGATGGCAAAAGCAAAATAGTGTCCTCTATTTCGTATGGTTTGGACGACGGCCTGAAGAATCTGGCCGCGGGAGGAAATTATCCCGCGGGATACAAAGCTCCCGACGGCCGATTGTGGTTTCCCTCCGGCGATGGTGTTGTTGTAGTTGATCCGAGCAACATTAAGCGTAATGGGCTGGTTCCTCCAGTTATAATCGAGCAAACACTGGTAGATAAAAAAGAGGTTGGCACCCTCGGAAATATTCAGGTTCCAGTCGGCAGAGGCGATCTCGAATTTCACTATACAGCGCTGAGCATGGTGGCGCCAGAGAAGGTTTTTTTCAAATACAAGCTGGAGGGTTTCGACAGCGACTGGATTGATGCTGGAACCCGCAGAGAGGCCTTTTACACTAACATTCCTCCGGGTGACTATCGTTTCACTGTAATCGCGTGCAATAACGACGGGGTGTGGAGTCAGGACGGATCCAGCATACAGTTTTATCTTAAGCCGCATTTCTATCAGACATACTGGTTTTACGCGCTATGCGGTCTCGCCGTTTTGTTGATGATTGGCACTTGGTACCGTCTGCGCGTAGCCTCATTAAAGGTCAGGGAAAAGCTCCTGGAAGAGCGGGTTAACGATCGCACGAAGGAACTTCAAAACGAAATCACCGTTCGTAAGAAAGCTGAAGAAGCAGCAGAAGCAGCAACGCGCGCAAAGAGCGAGTTTCTGGCCAACATGAGTCACGAAATCCGTACCCCGATGAATGCGGTCATTGGTATGACGGGATTGCTGCTGGACACCGACCTGACACAGGAGCAAAGTGAATTCGTCGAGACAATACGCAGCGGAAGCGACGCGTTGTTAACCATCATCAATGATATTCTCGACTTCTCGAAGATCGAATCAGGTAAGTTGGATCTTGAACAAAGCCCATTCTGTCTCAGCGACTGTATAGAAGATGCCCTTTATCTGCTCGCGGCCAAAGCTGCGGACAAGGGGCTGGACATGGCCTACATCGTTGACCAAAAGACTCCAACTACAATTTTGAGCGACGTTACCAGATTACGACAGATACTGGTGAACCTGACCAACAACGCCATCAAGTTCACGCACTCGGGCGAGGTCGTAATCACTGTTGACAGCGAACGGTTGCGGGATGAGAGCTATGAATTGCATTTCGCAGTCAGAGACACTGGTATCGGTATACCGGAAGATCGAATGGATCGATTGTTCAGGTCGTTCAGCCAGGTCGATAGCTCTACAACCCGACATTATGGCGGAACAGGGTTGGGATTGGCCATTAGTAAGCGGCTGGCCGAAATGATGGGCGGCAGAATGTGGGTCGACAGCAAAGTGGGTGAAGGATCCACATTCCACTTTACAATCAAGGCAGATCACGTTGCCAGTGCACCACGACCGCACATTGACACCATTCAACCGCAATTGGCTGGGAAGCGGTTGCTGATTGTTGACGACAATGCCACGAATCGCCGCATTTTGACGCTCCAGGCGAAATCCTGGGGAATGAGCAGTGTCGCGTTTGCATCCGGTCCGGAGGCTCTTGAAAGCGTTCGCGCTGGCGGCAAGTACGACCTTGGCATTCTGGATTACCATATGCCTGATATGGACGGCGTGATGCTGGCGTCAGAAATTCGAAAATTGCGGGATGCGCGCTCGCTGCCTCTAGTAATGCTGTCGTCAGGTGTAATGGGCAGACGCGCCGTTATGACTGGCAATGAAGATTTGTTCGAGGCGTTTCTGGCTAAACCGCTGAAGCCGTCACAGATCTTCGATGTGCTGACCGAAGTCTTCGCCGGTCAGACGGTAAAACCCAAGGAAAGTCCGGCGCAGAATAAGAAGGTTGATCATCAAATGGCGACGAGGATTCCTCTGAAGATCTTGCTTGCAGAGGACAACGTCGTGAACCAGAAAGTCGCGTTGCGAATGCTGGAAAGGATGGGGTACCGCGCCGATGTTGCCGGCAACGGATTCGAGGCGCTAGACGCCATCGAACGCCAGAGTTACGACCTTGTTCTCATGGACGTTCACATGCCGGAGATGGATGGACTGGCCGCAACTAGAGAAATTTGTCGACGCTGGAAGCGATTTGAGCGACCGGTGATAATAGCCATGACCGCAAATGCAATGCAGGGCGACAGGGAAGTGTGTATCGCAGCGGGAATGGACGATTACATCACAAAGCCTGTTAAGCTGGAGGATTTAACAAAAGCCCTGGAACGCGCCAGCGATTGTCTTGGAAATACTAGAAATCTGTTACAGGAAACCGGGGACGATAATCAAAGCCGTGTAGCAGGTTTCGATAGCGATAGTGCCGATATTCTGGACAATTCTGCTTTGGCTGCTCTGCGCGATCTGCAGGAAGAAGACGAGGACGACATCGTCGCCAGGCTTACTGAAGTCTATGTGGGCGACACACGCGACAAACTGGCTGCGATCCAGCGTGCCTATGAGCAATCTGATGCAAAAGCAATTGAATACGCAGCTCACACAATAAAGGGGAGCAGCAGCAATATCGGCGCGCGAAAAATGTTTGAATTATGCGGCCTGCTGGAAGAAAAAGCTCGCAGCGGCTCGGTCGAGGGACTGAACGAATTGATCGACCAACTTCCATCAGTATTCGAACGAACAGTACAGGCACTGCAAAACGAAGCACATCTGCAGATCAACCCCGAACAGCATCAAGGATTGAACCACACCGACCGAATCTAAAGCGGTGGTCGGTATTAAGAAATCAATTAAGAACATTCTTCTCTGACCACCGACTACTGACCCCCGACCACCCTTTTACGGATACATCTCGTCGTAAATATTCGGATACAACCGACGCGTGCAATCCGGACAAATCGCGTGACTGAATTCAACGTCCGAATTTTCGCTGAAGAATTTTTCAATCTTTGTCCAATCGCCCCTATCATCACGGATGCTCTTACAGGACGAGCAAATTGGAAGAATTCCCGTTAATGATTTGACGCGCTGCAACGCCCGTTGAAGTTTTCCGATCAGCAAGTCGCGCTCTTCGTCAGTCTTGACGAGCGAAGTGACATCCTGTGCATGACCGAGAATAAACGGTTCTTTACCAGATTCTTCGCAAAGTATGTTGTAGCAAAACCAAACCAACTCCTCGCCATCGCGCGTCATCGCGCGAAGCAGTCCGGCATATTCGCGATTTGCAATTACCGAGCTAAGGTAATCGTGAAATCGGATTTTAACGTAGGGCGCCAGGAAATCTATCAAGTTCCGCCCGACCATTTCCTCCGCGGTGTAACCGAGTGCCTTGGCCGCAGTTTCATTGACCGACAGCAGCACGCCATCGAGATCATGAGTACAGATCAGACTATGACAATTCGCGGCCAGGCTTCGATAGCGACGCTTGGTCTCTTCCAATTCGGCTTCGATCCGCAACTCGGCGAAGTCGCGAGCAATGCCGTGAGTCTCTGGTTCAGAGTCGAAAATATTGGCCCGCCATAATTTGAATTCCAAACGAAACCTTTGGTGGTCCCTACTGACAACATCTATTACGTGATTGCTGATCTCAGTATTTGCGCTGCTGAGAATTTGCTGAACGGTTTCCGCTTGATCAGGAACGACAATTTGGCTGATGTTCATCTTAAGGAGTTCGGAAGATGAATAGCCGGTAATACGCTCTGCGGCTTTGTTGATGAAGGTGAAACGTCCCTCTGCGTTACAGGAAAAGATAATGTTCGGCGAACCGTTCAAAATTGATCGGGCGCGCAATAGATTATCTTTATCTGGCGCAATCGGGTCGACTTGTCCCTCCGAATCAGGGTCATTCTGCATCCTGTGCTCCGAAATGTAATTGTGTTGACTTATCCACGTTTGGGGGGTGTGGATAGAGTCTTATTGTGGGCCGTGGTACTGCTGGCTTCAAAAACCTACTTTTTGGCATGGTTTACGGCCCAGAGTCAAGGAAGATTTAATGAACGTCAGATTAAAGCAAGGCTTCGGTGTGATTTATTTTCACCACTGTGGGCGAATCGCTATGCCAATCGATCACGTTTATACAACCACAATCCTGTGCTATTCGCAGCCAATTCTGTGGCGAAAGATCCAGTACGTGCGCTATGATCATCCGACACGCGCCGCCGTGTGTGACGATCGCGAAAGTTCCATTCGGATGTAACTTCCTGATGCGCGAAAGCGCAGACTGGACACGGTTTTCGAATGAGACAAAACTCTCTCCACCTGGATAACAGAAGGCCATCGGGTTTTCGATGAGTTTGGACACCAACTCCTGATTCTCAGCGAATAATTCGGCAAGTGACCTGCCTTCCCAGCGGCCCATGTTGATTTCACGCAAATCTTCAAGTTGAGTGATTTCAAGTTCATGAGCTTTGGCAATAGGCATCGCTGTATCCAGGGATCTTTTGAGATCGCTGGAATAAATCGCTGAAAGTGGTGCACCGGACAATTGCTTCGCCAACCATTTTGCCTGCTGATGACCCAGTTCGGACAGGTCGACATCCGTGTGGCCGTATAACGTTGACGGCGAAATCGTGTTCACCGCACCATGCCGAATTAGGAATAATCGTTGATAAGATGATTCAGGTTCTGTTTGCGCGCGGGAATTTGATCTCATACAGCGAGGCCATGCTTTGATAAGACGACAGCGACGGCGTATATAGCCACTTCTGCAATTTGATTGGTTGCGCCTAAACAGTCTCCTGTGATCCCGCCGAGTCTGTGCCGGTAATATAGACCGCTGAGCAACGTGACTCCGACGACGACAGCGAACGCTGTTACAAAGTTCGAAAGTGGCAGAAGCAATAGGACTAAAATTAACGTACCGGTCGCAACCGACGCCGCGGTCCACCCAACTCGTCTGGCTACAAGTCCGCCTTGGCCTTCAGCCCGCGCGTATGGGAGCCAGATACAAAGTGGCAGCACTGTCCATCTACTGGCAGTGTGAGCAACAACTAACCACCGCCACAGATGAGGTCCGCCGATAATCGAGAGGAAGTTGTATTTGGCTAGAATGAGCAGAATCAAAGCCAGCCCGCCGAATGTGCCAATACGGCTGTCACGCATAATGCGCAGGATATCCTCTTTCTTCCACCCTCCGCCAAAGCCGTCGAATGAATCGGCCAGACCATCTTCGTGAAAACCGCCGGTAACCAGGGCGCAAACGATGATCACTCCAATGACAGAAGTTGACGCGGGAAAATGGTTGCTCATTCCAAGATAAACGAAGCTACCGATACCTCCAACGATAACGCCGACGGCAGGGAAGAACATTGTGGCTTTGCCGATTTCTTGCTCCGATGCGATCAGTGATTTCGGCACGGGCAATCGCGTCAGGAACTGAACGGCAATGAGAAAGAGTCGGATCATTTGATTAAGAGTCTTTGTCGCTTACACCAGCTTCATTGAACGTCGCCATTTGCGAAAGGAGCTTTGTGCTCGCTTCAATTAGATGCATCGCCAGTGCTGCACCGGTTCCTTCACCTAATCGCAATTCCAAATCGAGCAGCGGATCGCATCCAATGAACGAGATTAGTTTATTGTGCCCCTGCTCCTGGGAGCGATGCCCGATGAACAGGTAATCGGCCACGCGTGGGCACTGGACTACAGCCAATGCGGCGGCAGAAGTCGAAATGAATCCGTCCGCGACAATCGGAATGCCTTCGGCCGCCGAGCCAAGAGTAATTCCCATCATCACACCGATTTCCGCTCCGCCAACTTTGGAAAGAACTTCTATAGCGTCTCTTTTATTAGGCGCGTGCAATTCCAGAGCGTGTTCAATCACGCCGATCTTAATCGCAAGAGTCTTGTCATCAACACCGGTGCCGCGGCCGGTTACGTCTTTAGGCGGAAAAACCGTGAGAACGGCCGTGATAGCACTCGCCGAAGTAGTATTGCCAATGCCCATCTCACCGATGCCGATCAGGTCGACGCCATCGGCTTTGGCAGATCGGGCAAGTTCGATACCTATGGCTAAACATTGCTCAGCTTGCGCTGTAGAAAGAGCAGGTTGCCTGGCGAAATTTGCTGTGCCTTTGCAAACTTTTCGATTGATCAATTTATCATGTGGCGGAAAATCAAAATCGACTCCGGCATCAACAACGCAGACTTCAATTCCACCGTGGCGACCCAGCACATTGATTGCCGCTCCACCGTTAAGGAAATTAAGAACCATTTGGTGGGTAACATCACGCGGGTAAGCACTGACGCCTTCTTCCGTTACTCCGTGATCGCCAGCTACTACGTAGATTCGCTTTGCTTTAATTTCTGGTTTATCGGTTTGCTTGATAGCTGCGATTCTGTTTCCTATGACCTCAAGACGGCCTAGACTTCCCGGCGGTTTCGTCAGATTGAGCTGACGCGCGGCCGCGGCAACGTGCCAATCACGATCGGCGGACTTGATCTTATTACAAGTTTCAGTAATCAGTTGATTCAATCTTCTTTGCTCCGACTGTGAGTTTGCTGATTGCTATGATTCTTCGATCTGATCGATCGCTGACACCAATGCTTGAGGCAGTTCTCTATCACTCCAACTATTGATGTGAATCAGATCACGTAAAGGCACACGCGAACGCCAGTTCTTGATTTCCAGCTCAGGACTTGGAAGAAATTCACTGACGTAGCCAAGGCACAAATATGCCAGTGGGTAAACGTTGTCTGGCAATTTCAACAAAGTTGAGAGTTCTGACTGATCAACGATGCTCACCCAGCCTACGCCTATTCCTTCTGCGCGCGCAGCCAGCCATAAATTCTGTACAGCTAAACAAGCGCTGAAAAGATCCGTCTCTATAATCGTATTTCTGCCAAGCACGTTGGGACCTCCACGTGCTCGATCACAGGTAACGCAGAGATTGATCGCGCTTTCCAGAATTCCTTCCAGTTTTAACGATTTGTATAAGTCAGCTCTGTCGCCTTGATAATTTGACACTGCTCGATTGTTCTCTCGTTCAAAGATCTCTTTGATCTGAGTTCGAACGGACAAGTCGTCAATTAATATGAAATCCCACGGTTGCATAAAACCGACCGAAGCGGCGTGATGAGCAGCAGAGAGCAGGCGGGCAATGATTGACTCCGGAATTGGATCCGGCAGGAACTGTGATCTGACATCGCGGCGCTCGTAGATAGCGCGATAGACGCCGCGCTTTTCTTCCTCGGTGAAATCTGTCCTGAGATTATCAGATCGTTCGGCCATTAAAGATCTCTTCCTGGCTTGAGTTGCATTGGCAATCCCGCTACTAGCAGATAAACGCGGTCTGCGGCAGCAGCAGCCACCTGGTTGACTCGCCCAAGGGTGTCACGAAACAGACGTCCCTGCTCGTTATCGGGAACTATTCCGAGCCCCACTTCATTCGAGACCAGAATGACAGTTTGTCGGCGACTGGATGTCATCGAGTAAAAAGCATCAAATACTCTTGCCAGAGAAGCATTCATCGCAGTCGGTTCGGGCTCAGCCATCATCCAATTAGATACCAGCAACGTCAGACAATCGACAATGACGACATCGCAGAAAGCGGCTTCGCGCAATGCGGAATCAAGCTCGCGTGGCTCTTCGATGGTCAACCAACTGGAAGGTCTTTCTGCCTTGTGAACATCGATACGGGATTGCATTTCCTGGTCGAGCGCCTCCGCAGTTGCGATGAAACAGACTTTCTTGCTGCGCTCGTTCGCCAGCCGAAGCGCGAATGTGCTCTTACCGGCGCGAGCGCCGCCTAAAATTAAAATGAGTTCCTCTTTTTGCATTTACACTAATCTATCAGCCGAACGGAAAATAATCCAAGACGAACCGCGAAGGTTGCAGGATCATATCTGCGCAAATCCGCTCAATCGGCGGCATCCGCGGGCTATTCTTCTAATCACTCGATCCCGACCAACTTATAGATCGCATCCATATCAAGGTGTCTTCGGAAATGATCTGCCAACTCGTCGAAATGGCGCTCACGATCAACACCTGACGAGATTTGTTCGGACTCAACTCGACCACACAATCTCCTCAAATGCGATAACAACGCATTTAATCCCGACGGCGAATCGAATAAACCGTGCATGTAAGTGCCGAAAATTCTGCCGTCATCGTTAACAGCGCCATCGCTGATAATGCTATCGTCACCTAACCGACGAAGGGAAAGGAATGAATGTGAACCGGCGCCGAGCACAGTCTCTCCCATATGTATTTCATAACCTTCAAATACAGGTCGGGAGTCAGCCTGATCAATGCCAAATAGTTCAGCATTGACTAATGTAGCCGACGCCTGTCGAGTTACTTTTTCCTTTCCTAATGACGTGACTATGTCGAGAAGACCTAATCCCGACATTGATTCAATATTGCTCTCCACGTGAAAAGGATCGCGAACGGATTTGCCAAGCATCTGAAATCCGCCACAGATGCCGATTACAGGCTTGTTAGCGCCGGCATGGCGAACAAGTGCGTTAACCCATCCAGTAGCGCGAAGCCAGTTTAAATCTCCAATGGTGTTTTTGCTTCCCGGCAATATCAGGACATCGGCGGTCTCTGCGTATTGCGGATTTTCCAAATAAAAAAGGGAGACACCAGACACAGCCTCCAATACATTGAAATCCGTGTAATTCGACATATGTGGAATCTGGACAACACCAATTCGAAGATCCGTTTCACTTGCAGTTGATGAGGAAAACCTGCCAGCCGAAGGATCAGATGATTTATCCAGCGCGACACTGTCCTCCTCATCGATTTTCAGATTGTGAAAATAAGGCACTACGCCGAAACAGGGATTGTTCAGTCGCTCTTCCAGGAAAGTAACGCCGCTCTGGAATAGCCCGATGTCGCCACGAAATTTATTAATAATGAAGCCGCCGAATCGAGATCGCTCACTCTCTGTAAGCAACTGGTAAGTTCCCACCAGCGAAGCGAAAACACCGCCGCGGTCGATATCGGTAACCAGAATACAAGTAGCGTCAGCGGCCTCCGCCATTCGCAGGTTTACGATGTCACTGTGCTTAAGGTTTATTTCTACCGGCGAGCCCGCGCCCTCTATAATTATAAAATTGTGTCGCGCAGAAAGACGATTATATGCTGCCTGAACTTCACGGAATAATTCCATCCTCAAGCTATGAAAATTCTCTGCTGTGATGCTGCCGAAGACTTTCCCGTTGAGCACAACCTGCGATCCGGTGTCGGACGAAGGCTTGAGCAGAATTGGATTCATATCGACGTGCGGATCAAGACCCGCAGCCTGAGCCTGCACTGCCTGGGCGCGTCCGATTTCCAATCCTTCGGTTGTGGCAAAGGAGTTCAGCGCCATATTCTGCGCCTTAAAAGGAGCGACATTGAAACCATCCTGATGAAAAATTCGGCACAGTGCCGCGACCGTTATCGATTTACCGACGTGCGAGGCGGTGCCCAATATCATTAACGCTCGCGCCTTGTTCTTCATCCCGTAGTCACTCCGGTTGATAGGCACAGGTCCAGCCATCGTTTTGCGAACAGGGTATTGCTCAGAAAGTGAAGGTGAATGTAACTCATCAGGCAATTTCCGACCCGATAGCCCTCAACAAGAGGTTCGCGGGCATATCGATTATTAATGGTATAGTTGCGCGTTATGGTTTCTGACACCGGATCAATATTTGAATAGCGAAATTGATGTCCGCGAGCCTTCTCGCCTTCAGGCAACAGAGCACAGTCTCGGCCTTCGATCTCGACATATCCTAACGCGGCCAGCTTCTCCTGCATTCGAGCCTTTGTTGGCAAAATACCAACCATAGAATGCTCTAATCCATCTAGATCAATTATGCCGTCGGTCAAAAACATCATTCCACCGCATTCGGCATAGACCGAGCCGCCATCAGCAACGAAGGACTGAATCGACTGTTTCACACGCTTGTTTGCCGCGAGCGCCTTTCCATAAAGTTCCGGGTAGCCACCGCCAAAGTAGAGACCGTGCAGACCGGACGGGACGTCTTCATTAATGGGGCTCCAATAGATCAGTTCCGCGCCCAGCGATTGCAGCAGGTCCAAGTTGTCCTGGTAATAGAAACAAAAAGCATTATCGCGAGCGATCCCGATGCGCACTTTATCTGAAGAGGTATTTGAGCCAGCATCAGTTGCTATCGACGTTTTCACTTCCGACAGTTCCAGCAATCGATCGAGATTTAATCCTGATTCAACCCAGTCGCTAAGACCTTGCAGAAATTGTTCGTTCAGAACCTCACCGGCTGTTACAAGTCCCAGATGACGCGAGGGAAGCCTGATTCCCGAGTCCTTAATCAGAAAACCGATAGGCGAGGCTTTGCAGGTTTGTTGAAGAGCTTCGCGCACAAACGCGAAGTGTCCTTCTCCTGCGATGTTGTTTGCAATGACTGCCGCGATCTTGAGATCAGGATCGAATGACTCAAATCCATGGACGAGCGCGGCTGCGCTGCGAGCCTGTGCCGCCGCGTCAATCACAAGCACAACAGGCAAGCCAAGCCATTTTGCCATCTCGGCCGTCGACCCCGATTCATCTGTTGCAGATGCGCCGTCAAACAATCCCATCACGCCTTCGATAATTGCGATATCCGCATCGGAGACTGCCCTGTTGAAAACGCGAATATTGGTTGCTTTATCAAGCATCCACCCGTCAAGATTTCTACTCGGTCTGTCGGTTGCGATGGCGTGGAATCCGGGATCGATGAAGTCCGGCCCTACCTTGAAAGATTGCACAGTCATACCGCGTCGCCGATAAGCCGTCATCAATGCCGTTGCAATCGTAGTCTTACCGACGCCGCTGTGCGTGCCTGCAATTACAAACGCATGTTTCATCAGGGTTCAAATCAGAATAATGCGATTTTTTTCATTATTAGGTCCGTCAGGACCGTCAGCCGGTAGCAACACGCGTAAGCGTGTTGGAATGTATAAAGGCTATTGTGTCGCACCTTCGGCGCTCCTTTATTATTTTGCTTCTACCCACGCCCTCACGGACGTGGCTACCTGCTAGCGGCTCTTCGAGCCTCCAGTGGTTTAAAGTCTCTCTTTTGCGAAATCTATTATCTGCTTGTCCTCAAACATCTTTGCCCGTCGCGGCTGCTCTTATATATTTCCGTAATTGTGCCAGACCCTCAGTCAACGCGGCAGGACCAGGTTGTAGTATATATGCCGACTTTATCTCGTATATCCGGTCGTTTTTAATCGCAGTGATTTGATCCCACCCAGGCCGATTGCGGATGAAATCAGGCTGCATTTTCTTCCCGCACCACGAGGCAATTATCAGGTCAGGATCGCGATTAATTACTTCGGCTCGATCAACTATTCGGTCTTTCGCCAAGGCACGTTCTCGCAACTCTGGAAAGATTGGCTGGCCGCCTGCAACCTCGATCAATTCTTCAACCCAGCGAATGCCCGATATGAGCGGCTCTTTCCATTCCTCGAAAAAAACCTTCGGACGGTAACCGAAATCTTCCGCATCACGCGCAGCGGATTCCAGATCGCGATTGAATCGATCAACTAACTGCTGAGCTTGTTCGATACGACCGACCAGGCCGCCGATCATCAAGATCATTTGGAGTATCTCTGCAACGCTCCGCTGGTTGAACGTCATCACTGTGACGCCGTGTTTAATCAGTTCCGAGACAATGTCCGCCTGAAGATCGGAAAACGCTATGACCAGATCAGGCTTCAATGCGTATATTTTGTCGAATTTTGCGCTGGTAAAGGCAGAGACCTTTGGCTTCAAACGAGCCTCCGGCGGCCTAACGGTATAACCAGAAACACCAACAACAAGATCGCCAGCGCCCAGCAGGTACAACGTCTCTGTAGGCTCTTCTGTAAGGCAGATAATGCGCTGCGGATATCGCGGTTTGAAATCGGGTTTATTCATAACTCTATTCCTGCCTGAGCAACGATGCCGCGTTTGAATGGATGTTTGATTTCGTTGATCTCAGATACAAGATCAGCAAATTCGATCAGTTCTTTCGGCGCGTTTCTGCCAGTAATCACAATGTGCATCTCTGGATTGCGAGCTTTCAAAACCTCGATTACTTCATCCAGCGGCAACCAGCCGTATGTGATTGGGTATGTCAGCTCATCCAATATAACGATGTCGTACTCGGCAGATTCAATCCGCTTGCGACATTCCTGCCAGCATTCCCTGGCGAGCGCTTTATCTATTTCAATATTCTGCGACTCCCAGGTGAATCCATCGCCGAGCGGGATTATCTCAACGCCCATCTTCTCGGCCATCAAGTGTTCGCCATATGTGTGTTTCCGCGATTTCAGGAACTGCAACATCACAACGCGAAAATCGCGACCGCGCGCTCGCATCAGCAGTCCCAGCGCGGCTGTTGTCTTACCTTTTCCGTTGCCGGTGTTGATTATGACAAGGCCTTTTCTCGGTCCGGGTTTAATCTCTCTGTTCATAAACTTCTCCTACAATGCGGTCACTCTTCGGTCGCGACGCATCAGCCACAAGAAGAATGGTCCGCCCAGCAAAGCTGTCAGTATTCCCACGGGTAGTTCCGAAGGCGAGATTACAGTTCTTGCCGCTGCATCAGCAATCATAAGAAAGGCAGCTCCGACAAGGAATGAACAGGGCAGAACCAGTCGCAAATCCTGACCGCCGATTAATCTGACCGTGTGCGGCACTATCAATCCGACGAATCCTATAGTACCTCCCACCGACGCAGTAACCGCGACAATCAAAGATGACGCAACATAAACTCGGCGTTCAACTCTCACCACATCAATGCCCAGTGTCTCTGCTGAATCACTGCCGATCGCAATCAGATTCAAATCTCTCGAATGATAAAAAAGCACAGCGAGAGCCGGAATCAAAAACAGAAGCATTTTCCAGATCAAATCATACCCGACTGTGTCGAGCGTCCCCAGCATCCACCTGAGTATCTGCAGCGCGCGAGTGTAGTCGGTCAAATATTGCAATAGCATCACTGCTGCCGATGCGCACAGATTCAAGACGACGCCAGCAAGCAACAGAGCGCCAGGCATGACAATCTGTCCTGCTCGCGCGAGTGAGTAGACTACGTACATCGCCAGACCCGCACCGACAAAGGCAGACAGAAATACAATAGGCACGCCAAGCAGATTAAGACTCAACCCTGCTGATAATGCCACGGCAGCGCCCAATGCCGCTCCACCTGAAACACCGAGCGTAAAGGGTTCTGCCAATGGATTGCGAAAGAGAGCCTGAAGGGCAGCGCCAGTTGCGGCCAGCGATCCACCGACCATAGCCGCCATCAAGACTCGGGGCAACCTTAATCGAAAGAAGACGTCCCGCTGTAAGGCATCACTCAAGATCGTTCGCAGTCCAATCTCCTTATATCCCAAATAGAGCGCGATGATGCTGGCCCCGACCACCAGCGCAATCAGCAAAGGAAGAGCGCGGCGCAAACGCGCTCCGATCAGAGCATTGACTGGTATTTCGGTCACACTTCTGACCATACAAATATCTTTCCTTCTTCGCGCAGCGTGTGTATGCCGACTCCATAAATGTTTTGCAGCGTGTGGCTCTGTAACACGGTGCTGGGAGTGCCTTCCGCGGCTATGCGGCCGTCGCGAAGCGCGAACACCTGATCGAACGATGGCTCAAGGAACATTAGATCGTGAGTTACAACCAGGCAGGTTATGCCTTTGTCATCGCGCAGCCGACGCAAAACCTGCACCAGTTGCGCCCGATGCTTCAGATCAAGAAAACCGGCAGGTTCATCTAACAGTAATAACGAAGGAGACTGTGCGATTGCTCTTGCAACTAAAACAAGCTGCCGCTCGCCGCCTGATAAAACAGTAATTGGTCGATTTGCCAGATGTGAAGCGCCGACCTGATCCAACGCATCAAGTGCGAGGCGTAAATCTTCTTCGCGCTCCATTCCAAATCCGGAAACGTAAGGATGGCGGCCCGTCAAAACTATTTCCAGAGCGGTGAATGGGAAAACCAGCGACATGCTTTGCGCTACATAACCGATATTACGCGCCAATTGTTTGCGTGAAAAAGATTGAAGATTTTCCCCGTTAATTCTAATGATGCCGGATTGCGGTCGCAGCAATCCGCACAGCAGTTTCATCAACGTAGACTTTCCGCTGCCGTTGCCGCCAATTAACGCAGCTAAACTGCCGGAACGAAGCTTCAATGCTAAGTCGCGCAACAACGGCGACCCATTATAGGAAAAGCAGAGAACCTCTGTTTCAACCAGAAAGTCATTTGTCATATTGCCCAAAGACCTCCGGATGAATGATCTTCGAAAAAACATCCAGCGTTTCTATCATCCGCTGGCTTGGATGCCGGGTGAAACTATCGTTGATCGATACGATTCGGTCTTGTTTTACGGCGGTCACTTGTGGCAGCGCTTTCCACGGCGTCTGTGTCGATTGCAGATCGATCGTATTGTTTGTGTGAACCATATCGATGATCATTTGCGGATCAGCATCGACAACTGCTT
>DASRDY010000118.1:0-5224 GCA_035652355.1 Blastocatellia bacterium | reverse complement strand
AACCTAGAAGGTCAATAGCGATTCAATAAGTCAGAGGCAAAGAATTAAGACGATGATCCGCACTTATTGGTCAAAGACAGATTTTCTTCCAGAGTCTGGCAAATGACCGGCGATTTTTATGATTGTTTCACAGCTTCAGAGGTTTTCCGCATAGGCGGGCGGCAAGCCGCAGGATCAGGGCTTCGCCAGCAATATCACAAACTAGCGCAGCCCATCGTTCGTATATCGACTCTCGCGGCGAAACAGCTATGGCTACGTCGAGCAATTATCCAAGTGCTACCAAGTGTACTGACATGACAGTCGGCCAGTCGGCGCGACAGCCTTCTTGTTGTATAATCAATGCCGCTTTGATGAAGGGAGGTCGTTGTGATAACAACCGCTAAATATCAATGCGAGAAATGCCACAAGACTTTTACTCTGACCAAAGAGAGTCAGGGTCTGCGGCCAATTGAGGTCAGCCCAGGCGTCTGGAAAGAATTCTGCCCAGGGTGCGCGCTCGAATGGTATAGCAAAAAACATCTCTTACCCGAAGACGATGACCAATAAGCATCCCTGGTCGCTCCACCGAAATCTCCGCGCGCCAATCATCTAATAATAGCCTGATGCCAACTATCAGTCTGATTTAAACAGCCAAACATAAGGGCGGTCTGTGGAGTGGTGTGATTTGTCACGGCTTTGGCCTGAGCCGACCCGGTCGGCTCAAATGTAGCACGGGCATCTTGCCCGTGGCTTTATTTGTAAATGCGCAGGCAAGATGCCTACGCTACATTCGCGTCGAGCATGTCGCCGCAGACTAAAGCGCCAGCAAGCTGGCGCACTCCATAGTGCGGCAATCGCAATTACGATTTCTAAAGGCGTTTAAGAGAAACATCCTTGAAATATTGGAATAAAGACAATCTATGCTGCTCTACCTGCTTCGAAATATACTCACGGTATAATGCCGACGATCCGACGGAATAATAGAAACAGCTTTGTATGCGTAGATTGATCATTTTGATATTTATCGGAGTTGTCTCGCTCGTCAGTGCGTGCAGCGACCTCCGTCAAATTATGCCCAACGCTAATCCTGCTGCCGACAGAAAAGAAAAGAGCGAAAAACTTTTGAAGTCGCTCGGTATTCCGGTCAATCCCTCTCTGCCTCTGGTCGAAAGCGAGAGCCAGACAAAATTCAGATCGCCGCAAGATACGGCCCGTCGAGCGCTCGTGCTCTGCGCCCTCGTGTTGACCGCCAATAAAGTGGCGGGCGGCGCAGCGTGGCTGAAACAGGAGGGGCTTTGGGATGCGGTGAGTCCAAAGGAAAAAGCCTTCTTTGAAAATCCCGAGCCTGCAGAAAAGGACCGCGTTAATGCTGCCCGGCGCGCCGAAACTCTTTTTGTTTTGTTATCGGCTATGGGCAAAATTGATAATCTGGATATTCCCACCCAGGTTTGCGACGAGGACGTTGTTCAAAACACTCTGCCAAACCTGGTGGATCCGTTCGGGAATTCGTCGAGCACGCAAAGCTCAGATCACCGACAGAGATCATTGACGCAACGGATTTGATTTACCGGATTCATTGGGCAGTGGTTGAAGCTCAGTTGCATAAGCAACCGATGCCTGCCGGCTTGAATGCGGATGTGGTTTACGAGCGGCATTACGCGCTGAACTGGTTAACTTATTACGGCGATGACTGGGATAACGTTAGCACGGATACTTAGCGACATCTCGATTGATGATCAACAGGAGGCGCGGTCTGTGCGGCGGGTGGTCGGCTCCTGAAAGTCCGTACATTTCGAAAATATTTCAACAAGAACCTCGGGTAGCGATGCAATGACTTTAGTCATGTCTTTCAGGTCCTTGTCATTACCCGAATTCGTACAAGTTACGAGATTGTTGCAGAATTGCCCGTAGGGCAATCAGTTAATAGGCGGTGGTAAAGCGCCTTCGGCGCGTCACCCCCGTAACCAATCGTTGATTCGATCCGACCCTGAAAGGGTCGCAGAATTATCTTCGAGCCTTTCAGGCTCGGAATTAAATACACGCTCATCCGGGGGCGGCGCTCTTCGAGCTTACCCCCGGCTATTAACTTTCTGCCTTTCAGGCAGTTACCCCTTGCAGCTTAAAATGTAGTACAGGCACTTTGCCTCTTGGGCTTTGATTTTAAATGCGCAGGCTGAAAGCCTATGCTATATGCGCGGACAAGATATCGACGCTACATGTCCTTGAGCAAAGGAATATTGACGCCGCGCTGTTTTGCCGCTTCTATAGCTTCGTCGTAACCGGCGTCGACGTGACGCATTACTCCGGTGCCGGGATCGTTAGTTAAGACTCTTCGCAGTCGGGCGTCGCCCTCTTCGCTGCCGTCGCAAACTACAACCATTCCCGCGTGCAGGCTGTAACCGATGCCGACTCCGCCGCCGTGATGGAAACTAACCCACGTAGCTCCGCTCGCAGTATTAAGCAGAGCATTCAATATCGGCCAGTCCGCGATAGCGTCAGAGCCATCGCGCATCGCCTCTGTCTCTCGATTCGGTGATGCCACCGAACCCGAATCGAGATGATCGCGACCAATCACAATCGGAGCTTTCACCTGACCAGTTCGCACCAGATCGTTGAAGAGCAGACCGGCTTTGTCGCGCTCGCCGTATCCAAGCCAGCATATTCGAGCCGGCAGGCCTTGAAAGGCTACGCGCTCCTGGGCTTTTGTCAGCCAGCGAATCAGATGGTCTTTTTCGGGAAATAAGTCCATCAAAGCTCGGTCGGTGACAAGGATGTCTTCCGCATCGCCGGAGAGAGCAGCCCAGCGGAACGGCCCCTGACCTTCGCAAAAGAGAGGGCGAATGTATTCAGGAACAAATCCCGGAATATCAAACGCGTTATCGATTCCGCGTTTCTGCGCTTGCGCGCGGATGTTGTTGCCATAATCGAAAGTTATCGCGCCAGCCTTTTGCAGGTCGAGCATCGCCTGGACGTGCACGGCCATTGCCGTCATCGAACGGTCTATATATTCGTCAGGTTTTTGTTGTCTCAGTGCGAGAGCCTCTTCGTACGTCATCCCATTCGGCACATAGCCATTCAACGCATCGTGCGCCGAAGTTTGGTCGGTCAGGACATCGGGGATGATCTGACGATGTACGAGTTCTGGCAAAACATCGGCAGCGTTACCGAGAAGGCCGATGGAGATGGCTTCCCCTTTTTCGCGGGCTTCGTCGATTAAACGAAGCGCCTCGTCCAGCGATTCAGAAGCTACATCTAAATAACGAGTCTGCAAGCGGCGCTCTATACGATTTCGATCAACTTCAATACAGAGACAGATTCCGTCGTTCAGGGTAGCGGCCAACGGCTGAGCGCCGCCCATTCCGCCGAGGCCGGCCGTAACGACCAGCTTGCCTTTCAGAGTTCCGCCAAAACGTCTTCGCGCCAGCGCGGCAAACGTTTCAAAGGTGCCCTGCAAGATTCCCTGCGTGCCAATGTAAATCCAACTGCCGGCCGTCATTTGACCGTACATCGTCAGACCCATCTTTTCGTATTCGCGGAAATGCGCCCAGTCTGCCCACGCGGGAACCAGATTGGAATTGGCTATCAGTACGCGCGGAGCGTCTTTGTGTGTGCGAAAGATGCCAACTGGTTTGCCGGACTGAACAAGCAGAGTCTCGTCGCCCTCTAGATCGCGAAGCGAGCGAACTATGGCTTCAAAACACTCCCAGTTGCGCGCGGCTTTGCCGGTGCCGCCATAGACGATCAGGTCTTCCGGCTTTTCGGCAACGTCGGGATCCAGGTTGTTCATCAGCATGCGCAGCGCAGCTTCCTGTTGCCAACCTTTGCAACTCAATTGATTTCCGCGCGGTGCGCGAACAACACGATGTTTTTGTGACATATTCCTCCCAGAATAAATCATTCCACGAGTGAATGGATAAAGGTATTACATCTATCGGCGCAGACTCAATAGCGCGAGGACAAACTGCGGAGGTGGCAAGTTGTTTACAAAGGAGACAGATTATCCGCGGGTGATCTCAAAGATTCTTGTCATATCCGTAATCGGGATTGAAAGGTGAGCCAGGCGGCGTACCCGGCACTTCTTTTTCCCCGGATTGCGTTATTATCGGCCCAACTTGCGCCCTGGAAATTCTGAACATCTGCCGGTGGTACTCGTTCTGAGTTTCTTTATTATGCTCTCTTTCAACAGCTTCCAGGGCATCGATAAAGGATTTCACCGTCGCCATCTTTGTGGAGTCGGGAAAACTTCCTGCGTGCTGACCAATGATAGTGTCTGGCGGCAGAGATTTAAGGGCTTCTATTATGGCAGTTGTGTTTTGATTTAACAGCGCATTCGTTCGAGGACAGCCAGTAGTGGCCTTTGGCACTTCATGCAAAGCATACACTCCCACGGGATTGTGTAATTGAATCTGGGTGATTTGTCCCTGTTGGTATAATACGTATCGCCCAGATACCGAAACAATGTTTTCAAGGAAGCGCACCATCTCCAGCGCATCCAGTGACGGACTGTCGACCACTTCATCTATTTGATAAGAGCCATCCCCATGAGTTTGGGTCCGACGCAACCGCAAGTCAGTTTGCAGAAATGGATTTGTTGGAATTTGACCAGGAGCACCCTGTCCCTCATTCACCCTGTGGTAATGTCCTTCTAACCTGACTCCGGTGGCGTTTTGTGGCAACGTAGATTGATAAAACACAAGCGCTGATTGGAAATAATTACCGGTGGTCAATTCGTGAGTCTGACCTAGCGCAGTTGCTTGAAATGTTGTCGTCAGGGTTTGCTCATTTTCCTGGAACGTTGTTGTGGCCTTAATCGATTCAACCAGTTTTTTCGAAGCTACAAATGAGCCAGTGCGAACTTTTCGGCCGCGCATTGTTTTTGGTTTTTCGACTCTGTCAAGATTATCTTTATTTCGTCTCTTAATCTCTCTCTTCT
The DNA here is from genome assembly GCA_035652355.1 of Blastocatellia bacterium. Lineage (GTDB taxonomy): Bacteria > Acidobacteriota > Blastocatellia > DASRDY01 > DASRDY01 > DASRDY01. Next base: position 312 of record DASRDY010000118.1, on the reverse strand, counting down.
TTTCGGCCTTTCGCCTTTGACTTTCATCCATTGGCGGAAATCTGACGGAAAGCCGATTCTTCAGTTCGGCGACACTAACAAACGGGCCTTCCTCTTTGTCTGACTTGACGAGCTCTTCCAGATACTTCTTCCAGCCGCGATGAAGGTCTTTAAGTAAGTCATGACGCAGTAGCTTCTTCGTTTCCAAGCCGTACGGTCTATTAAACACGGTATCCGTCGATGTGGTTGGATAATCGTTTATTGTGAAGTATGGCTGTATCACCTTTTTCATCGTGCGCGACGCAGGGGATATTGAACGCGGCGGATTTCCGA
>DASRDY010000117.1:0-37979 GCA_035652355.1 Blastocatellia bacterium | reverse complement strand
CAGTAGCAAACAATCATCTGTTCATTTATTGTTGCCATGCAGGTCGTTCTCCAGATGTATGTTTGCGGACTTCACATTTGCATTCTATACATCTTTAGAACGACCTTAAATCCAAATTTCCAACCCAAGACTGGGGTTAACTTAGGTATCGTTGCGTTCACCGACACGCAACCCGAACTAAAATGATTCCTCGCGTTAAATTCACTGTATTGTTTTGCAGTCGCCGAGGTGGCGCTTCTCTATACAGAGCCACAGGATGCGTACCTCGCCGACGGCGGCCGCTGTGGCTCTTGCATGGCACATACCACTGCGGGAACGGATGTAGAAGCTGGCCGGAAAGATTGGCCTGATTCAGGTCGTAGATTAGATAAGAGTCAGAACAATACTGTGCTGATAGATAAAACCGCGATTTAGAAGATACTCACCTTTATGCTGAGGTATTTCTTAGGATTCTGTCGGAAATCATAAAGAAGCTTAACAACTTCGCTGGAAGCACCATTCAAATTATTGTAAAGCTTGTCGTCGTGCAGCAGCATGCCGGCCGTGCCTTCGCCTTTATCTAGTCGGTCTGTGATCCTGTTCAGATTGGCAATGGCAGTTTCGGCATCTTTCGCAATTTTATCGTCGTAGATGATACGTCCCGCAGTACCCTGTCCGCTGCGGATCTGGGCCGTAATCTCATCAAGCTTGTTAGTCACGCTGTCCAGTTTGTCGCTGGCTTTGTTAATTCGCTGATACAGTTCGTCGTCCGTTGCGAGCTTACCCAGCGTCCCGCGGCCTTTTTGAATGTCGGCAACCAGCGTAGAAAGTTGAGTAACAGCATTATGAAGATCGTTATAAAGGGTCGGATCATTTATCAGTTTTCCTGCAGTGCCGTCACCTTCTTCAATTCTTCGCATCAGTTCTTCCGCCTGAACAACGGTTCGATTTGCATTGACGTAGATCGATTCGTCGTACAGGAATTTGCCGATTGTTCCTTTGCCCTCGCGAACCTGATTGCCAAGGTCTTTGAGAATATCGGACAACGTTGAGAAGTTCGCCAGAATGTCATTTGCGCCGGTAACCAATTCTTTAACAGAAGTCTCCTGCGATCCTTTGATAAAATCGCCGTCTTTGACGGGCACGCCCTGTTGCGTGCCTGGAGTTATTTCCAGAACTTTGTCGCCAAGGAGACCGATCGAGCCGAGTATCACAGTGGAGTCGGTGCGGATGCGGTCTTTCGCTGTATTCGCGTCCACCTTCATTGAAATAATAATGGTGCCTTCCTTGACATTCGGATTCTCGGGAATCTTGTCGCTGAATCTGACAGACTCGACTTGTCCAACGTGCACACCCGCCAGTCGGACCTCGTCCCCTTTTTTGAGTCCTTCGACCTCGCTCAGACGCGTATTTAAAGTGATTGTATGACCGAAGAGACTGATGTCACCGCTTGCGGTTAAAATCATCAGTATCAGTATCGCGATACTAATCACAACAAGGATGCCTACGCGCAGTTCGCTGATTCCAAGTTTCTTTTTTGAGTTCATTGGACCCTCTTAGAACGCCGAATCTCTGTATCAACACCCGATGAAATTATAATCGATCTTTGCGGCCGGTACAGATTTCACGCTCGGATAATATTGTCCGTTATGACCGCAGGAATTCCTGTATATACGGGTCTGGGGAGTTGAATAATCTCTCGTCGGTACCACTGAAAATGATCTCGCCGTCTTTTAACATTAAAAATTGAGTATTAATCAGGCAGAGTTTGTTGTCTTCGGTATGGTGGATGATCTTCCCATCCGGCCCCAAGGTGACGAACTCTGATGAAAGCGTTCTAACATCCTCGATCCGGTGAGTAACGAATATCGAGCTCACCGATTTGATATCCCGCAATCGGATTACCAGTTCACAAATTGTTCTGGCAGTTGGGGGATCAAGACCTGCTGTAGGTTCATCATACAAAATGATCGGCGGATCACCGACTAGTGACCTTGCAATGCCAACACGTCTGCGCATACCGCCAGACAGTTCGTTTGGCATCTTAAGAATTTCGTCCTCAAGGTTTACGAAACTAAGTGCGTTACGGACGGCTTTTTCAACATCATCTTCATTAACATCCTGTTCGTGCAGGCGATAACCAACATTATCGTAAACATTCAATGAGTCAAACAGAGCGCCTTCCTGGAATACCATTCCGATTTTGTGCCGAACGCTCATCCAGTCTGTTTCGCGATATTCCGTGACGTCTTCGCCATCAATCAAGATCCGCCCTGAATCCGGTTTTAACAGACCCAGCGCAAGCCGTAGAATTGTTGATTTGCCGACACCGGAACCCCCAAGTACGACCTTTGTTTCTCCACGACTTACGTGGAAATTAACCTTATTCAGGATGACTTTCTCGTCGAACGACAAAGAAACATCACGGAATTCTATGGCCGGGTGAATCGGTTCGAGCATCAAATTCTCCGAAAATGCTAAATGCCCGCTTGCAGGCGTAAAAATGCGTCGATTTGCTAGCTGCCGCCTTTCAGCGCCATTATCAGTTTCTGCAGAAAGAAATCGGAAATCAGTATGGTGACAATTGATGCAACTACTGATTGGGTCGTCGATCTGCCCACTCCGACAGTTCCTCCATAGGTTCGAAATCCTGTTCGGCACCCAATAACTGCCACGAACAATCCGAAAGTAACGGACTTCAACAGCGTTCCCATGATGTCCTGATAGTTAAGACCGCTTCGCGCTGACGATGTATAGACCGAGCTGGCAATGCCAAGGATCGATTTTGCGACAACCCATCCTCCCAATGCACCGACGACAACCGAAATGACCGTAAGTGCAGGTGTCATAATCATGCATCCAAGCATCCGAGGTACGACCAGTTTCTTTATCGGGTCGGTTCCCATTGCGCGCATTGCGTCGATCTGTTCGCTGACAAGCATCGAGCCAAGCTCAGCAGCAATCGCGGATCCGATGCGACCCGCCACGATTATGGATGTCAGTACTGGGCCCAACTCGCGGATAAGCGAGGTCATAACCAGTTGCCCGGTGAAATTCTGTGCTCCAAAGGACCTTAACGTCGAGGCTGTATTAAGCGAGAGAACGCCGCCGATGAAAAATCCTGCCAGTATGATTATTGGTAGGCTGCCCACGCCGATCATGTCCAACTGCTGGACAGTTTCGCGTACATAGAAGGGTTTCGAAATACTCCGGCGCAGCGCACGCCAGGTTAAAAGCGCAATCTCCTGTAGCTCCAGTATAGCGGTCGTTAATAGGTCCATTGTCTATAGGGTCGCGCATTCAGGCGATTACGCCAATAACTTCCTCCAAGAGCCGAATCGGAATCAACCGAAAATCGTAACCGGGCATTATTCTTTGTCAATGAGTCACATGCAATTGCTTTCAAAGTATGATGCCTAGTTTAAGCGGCCTACGTCAAGTGAAAACAGAGATATTGCCCTGGCTGATTTGACACTGTATAAAAAATTGCACCGCTCATTTCTGAACGGTGCATTGCATGAGCAAGCAGGATTCACAAATCGGGAGGAAGAAAAAAGCGCAATTAATTCCGGCCGGGATCGTCAGAAGCGGGGTTCGGTTTATTCTGACGAGCACCCTGCACCGTCTGAACCAAATCTCGCATCTTACGAAATTGTCTGACCTGATCTGGAGTTAGCACTTGTCGAAACTCGGACTCCTGTTTGAAGCGAAGTCGGATCACTGCCGCCTGAGCATCGGCAAACTCGGTTGTGCGTTGCGTCACCACTGCCTCATCGTAGGTGTCGCTGTAGAGCGCGTCATAAAGCGCTCGACGCTTTTGCTGGATATCCTCATTGGCACTTTTTAACAGAGGCTGATAGCTTCTCTGAATCTGCCTGATCCGCTGTCGTTGTTCCTGGGTTAGGTCCAGCCTGCTTATTATCAACCGATTAAGCTGAGCCTCATTGAGGTTCGCCGGTGCATTCGGTTGTTTGGGGGCTCCGTCTTTTTGTGCCTGATCCTGACGCAGAGGTGTACGGTTTGGGCCCGTCTGCGGTTTCGAATAGACACTACCAATAAAAGCTAAAATTATGCAAACAATGCCGGCGGTCTTTGATATCAAATTCGATAACTTCATCTAAGTGCCAAACCTAAACTCTTGTATCTCTTAAAGATCGGCACAATTTGCCGATCTGTCAGTCCCGCCTTTGTAACGAATATGATTCGCAACAGATTAGAAGCGGGTTTGACCAGAAAAGTTTGAAAATAATGTAAAGTAGCAATAAAACTGCTCGAATTTGGGATTCCTTTTCCCCTCCCAAGTCTTTTACATTTTTTAGGCTGAAGGCTGCTTTGGACGCACCAAGGAGTAAACTGTGTTAGATATTGTTACCAAATCAAGACACGATTATTCATTGTTGCCGCAAGCGTGTTAAATCGTAATTTTTGATTCCTAAAAAAATTTTTCCCTGAAACTGTCGATTTCGCGATACCCTGTTCGTCTTACTGATGAGAAACAGGATTTCAGCCGTAAATCTTCGGCAATTTCTAAAAGGAGCAAGTGTTATGGCCGGAAACTATACGCAAACCTCACGCTTTGCCGATGCAATTATGCATTTCTTCAGCGAGCTGAAATTCGCAGTACGCTCACTTATGCGGGCCAAAGGACTGTCGATAACCGTAATCTTTACGCTTGCCCTGGGCATCGGCGTGAATGCCGCTATTTTCGCCCTGGTTCGGGGCGTGCTCCTGCGACCGCTTGTCAATCGCGACGAGGACCGGCTGATCTATATTCGGCAGAGCGCTCGCGGTCTTGGGGTGGACAACCTGAATTTTTCGGTACCGGAAATTCAGGATCTGCGGGACCGCGTTAAGAGTTTGACCTCGATCGGCGATTTCTCGACCATTGGCTTCACCCTGGTGGGACTAGGCGAACCGCGCGAGGTCCGCTCTGGTGTCGTCGGCGGCTCATATTTCGAGGTAATGGGTTTGCACCCCGTACTGGGTCGTTTGATAGATATGCGAGATGACGGTCCGCAGGCCGCCGGTGTTGCGGTGCTCACCTATCGTTTTTGGACGACTTCGCTTAACAGCGATCCGTCAGTAATCGGCAAAAAGATTCGACTCGGCGAAAGGTCGGCAACTATTATTGGCGTTTTGGAGCCGTCAGTTCCCTACCCGGCGGAAACCGAAATCATTGCCAATGTTGTAACCAGCCCTCATCATCTTTCCGCAACGATGGTCACCGGGCGAGTTCATCGAATGACGGAACTTTTTGGCCGACTGGCGCCGGGTGCGACCCTTGAGCAGGCTCGCGCAGAGTTGCAAGCGGTTCACTCAGAAATAATGAAAGAACACCCGGAAGCTTATTCACCCAGGGGAGATATCCGGATAAACGCCGTGCTTTTGCGCGACCAGATTACGTCGCAAGCCAAAACTGTACTTTGGGTGCTGCTGGCGGCTTCGGCTCTTGTCTTCATTATTGCCTGTTCGAATGTCGCCAATCTGATTCTGGCGCGCACCGTCCGACGCGAGGGCGAAATCACTATCCGCGCTGCCCTGGGCGCAAATACAGGAGCGTTGCGTCGGATGCTGCTCGCAGAAAGTCTGCTGCTATGTGGGGCAGGCGCGGTGATCGGAGCGGTTAGCGCTCAACCCATGCTCACGGTACTGGCACGCTATGCGTCCCGTTTTTCTGTCCGCGCCCTCGATCTCACAGTGGATTACAGCATGATCTGGGTGGCCGTATTACTGGCAGTAGTTGCCGCGATTCTTTTGGCGTTCGTTCCGCGTCTTCCGTCGGGTGATGGTTCGAACGGAATGAGTCTGGCCAGCGGAGGTCTCCGGATCACTCGAAACACGACTCGGCGGCAGAGGATCTTTGCTGTTACGCAGATTGCCGCATCGTTTGTGCTGCTGGCCGGCGCTAGCATGCTGATCAAAACGCTTCTGTCTTTGCAGGCGGTGCAGGTTGGTTTCGAGACGCGTCAAGTCCTTGCGGTCAACGTTCCGGTAATGTCGTATGGAAAAACCGATGACCAGGTTGTGGACTTTTACAGGGAAGCGATCCGGCGTGTTGAAGAGCTTCCAGGAGTGGATCGCGTTGCCGTGGGCATCATGACGCCGTGGCGCGATGCGAATACATTTAATCCGTCGTTCCAGTTTTCAGCTGATGGTCATGTTAGCGCGCCCGGTGAAGATGATCCGCGTGGCAGGTATCGAGGTATATCGCCCGGATTCTTTGATGCGCTCGGCATCAAACTCATCGCGGGACGCGATTTCAATGACAGCGATCGCAAAGGCAGTGAACCGGTCGTGATCGTCAGCCAAAGTATCGCCCAGCGTATGTTTCCGAATGGCGACGCGGTGAATCGACACATTATATGGACCGATCCAGTAATGAAGTTTGTCGGCATCACGCTTGAGCCCAGGCGTATTGTGGGTGTTGTGGCCGACATGGATGACGAAAACATAGTGCCTGGCCCGGCGATGACCATATACAACCCGTTCGCGCAGGAAGGACTCTTTGGAGGTCGCCTGTTCATTCACGCGCATGGGAATCCATATACGCTGGTCACACCTATCACCCGCATCATTCGCGATATTTCGTCGGATCAGGTCGTGGAGCGCGCCGCAACGCTGGAGGACATCCGTGCGGAAGTACTGACGCCGGATAGATTGAACGCAGTAGTGTTCGGAGTTTTTGCAATCGCCGCGCTCGTGATTGCAATTGTCGGTGTAGCAGGCGTGCTGGCATTTTCCGTCAGCGGACGAATACGTGAATTCGGCATCCGCCTGGCCATCGGAGCTCAGCCGCGGGCTGTTCTGATGGGTGTACTTTCTGAAGGCGCCATAATCGCGATAGCAGGCGTAGTGGCAGGCGCGGGAGGCGGATATGCTTTGGCAAAATTGGCCGCCAGCTATTTCGAAGAGATGCAATTGCCGGGATTCCTGCCGATCATAGGATCGGCGGTTATATTGCTGGCCGCAGCCGTAATTGCATCGGCGCTGCCGGCAATTCGTGCGTCTCGTGTCGATGTCACGCAGGCGCTGCGATCAGAATAATCCGGTAACTTCACTGGCAAAGTGATAAACAATTGGTGGGGTTAAGGAGTCATATTACCCATTCCGGAACAGGGGCGTTATGTTCCAATCCGTGGGCGCAAAGGGTGTGCATCAGCCCAAAACGCATTTTTCGCCAAGGATGATTTGGATAGTCAAGACAACTTAAGGCGCGTTTGCCCTGCAGCCCACCTGACACTAATCTCTGAATTTGTTAATTATGCGGGCGCGAGACTGACCCTGCCCAGTTAGATTCTAGTTAGATGCGGACGATTCCGCGACCAGAAAGTCGACGCGTCCGTCCGATCCGTTGACGCTATGCTCAAGAGCCGCGGCTGCTTCTCTGGCCGCTTTGCTCATCTGACATTTGCCCTCAAAGATGGCTCCCTCTTCGATATTCAGAACCGGCGTAAATATATCGCCATAGACTTTGCCAGTTTTGTGAATTTCAACTTTCTCGGTGGCGACTATAGTTCCCTTGATAGTTCCGCTGACTGAAAGAACTCCGACTTTGATTCCAGCTTCCAGCATGCCCGTCTCGCCTATGATCAAATGTCCGGTGGTGTTGACGTGACCATTGATGTGGCCGTCGATTCTCATCATATCTGAGAAAGAAAGATCGCCCGTCAATTCAGTTCCCTGACCAAGAAATCCACGGAATTCGCCCGAGCCAGTAGAGGGAGAGGATTTAAATTTCACTTCGATCGCCTTTCCGCGTGCTCCGGCAGAATTACTTTTTGCCGAGAAGCAGGCTGTAGATCCTGTCTAAGTCCAAATTTGAATAGAAATCGATTTCGATTTTGCCCTTATCACCGGACCTCACTATTCTGACCTTTGTGGCCAGATGCTGGCAAAGCTTGTCTTCCGCCGCCTTGACGTTTGGATCGTTCGGGGCTTTTGCCCCGACGGAAGCTATTACCGAACTCTTCTCGTCCTTTAACTGAGAAAGCCGTTTGACGCTTCTCTCCGTTTCCCTGACAGACAGGTCTCTCTCAATGATATTGGATGCCAGTCTAATTTGATCTTCGGCAGAATTCACGCCCAGAAGAGCCCTGGCGTGTCCCATAGAGAGTTTTTCTTCTTCAACCCATTGCTGAATCTCGTTGGACAGCTTCAACAACCGCAGATAATTTGTCACCGATGAGCGTTCTTTTCCAACACGCGTCGCGACCTCTTCCTGTGTTAACTGCAGATCTTGCGTCAGTCTGCGATAAGCACGAGCTTCTTCAATTGGATTTAATTCTTCACGTTGGATATTCTCAATTAATGCGATTTCAAGCAACCTATCTTCGGGGACTTCTCGGACAATTGTTGGAATTTTGTAGATGCCTGCTCGTTGAGCTGCCCGCCACCGACGCTCGCCTGCTATCAATTCGTAGTGGTCATCGACGCGGCGAACCACTATAGGTTGTATAATCCCGTTCGTTTTTATCGATGCAGCCAAGTCGTCGAGAGCTTTATTATCAAAATTTGTTCTAGGCTGAAAACGGCTCGGGCGAATCTGTTCAATATCAAGATCCAGAAGCTGTTCTTTGTCCGGATGAATTGGGCGATCTGAAATGAGGGCGCCCAGACCTCTACCTAACGCCTTTCTTGTCATTGCTGATCACCTCCTTTGCAAGTCTCAGGTAACTATCCGCGCCTTTCGACTTAATATCGTAAAGAATTATCGGTTTCCCGTGACTTGGCGCTTCCGCAAGGCGAACGTTGCGAGGAATCATCGTCTGAAAAACCTGGTTGCCGAGGAAGTCGCGCAAGTCCGCCATTACCTGGCTGGAGAGATTAGTCCTTTCGTCATACATAGTTAGCAGGAATCCCTCGACGGTAAGATCGGGATTTAAACTGCGTCTTACTCGTATCAACGTGTCCCAGAGTTCCGAAACGCCTTCAAGGGCGAAATACTCGCACTGGATGGGCACAAGCACCGAATCCGCAGCCGCTAAAGCGTTTAGCGTCAATAGCCCCAAGGAAGGCGGGCAATCGACCAGAATGTAATCGTACTGCTCGCGAAGTCCGTGGAGAACCTTCTTAAGGACAAATTCCCTATCCGGTACTTCGATAAGCTCTATTTCTGCTCCCGCCAGATTCTTTTCAGAAGGCGCTATCCATAAACCTTCAAGGTCGGTCGGTAAAATAACATCCGTTATCGGCTCGCCAAGCGTCAGAACGTGATAGATACTTTTTGGAAAGCTGCCCTTTTTGATTCCAAGTCCGCTGGTTGAATTCGCCTGTGGATCGGCATCGACGATCAGGACCTTCATTTCGGCGACCGCGAGGCTCGCGGCAAGATTGATGGTCGTAGTGGTCTTTCCGACTCCGCCTTTCTGATTGGCAACCGCGATAATTCTTCCCATTGAACTTCCCGTTGAAAGGCGAATCCGCCAGAGTTTACCGAATGGGCGGCAAGAATACCACGAGAGGGGCCCGTTGAAAAGACTTTTGATGTTTCACGTGGAACAGCGAATATGTGTTCCGTCGGAGTGTTTCACGTGAAACGTCAAGAACGTTGAGCAGAAACGACAAATCGTCCTTTTGATAGTGGGACTTGCGTGGATGTGAGCTTCCATCCAAATTCTTCAAAGGCAAAGACTTTCTTAAGGATCACGTCGCTGAGGAATATTACCAGCCCCACCGGATCGGGGCTTTTGAACAGTTCCGCTATATTTTTTCCCAATTCTTCCGATGCCCTGGTGACCCAAATTAGATTCGTTAAGTCAAGTTTCTGAAATCGATCCGAAAAAACTTTTGCGTTTGTGAGATTCAGAGCTCGAACGGCTTCTTTCAGGAAAATCGCTTTCTTGCTGTTACTGTCAACCAGCTTGATTGTTCTTTCAGGTCTCAAAATCGACAGCGGAATCCCTGGAAAACCTGCACCTGACCCCAAATCGGCTATCCCGGTCTCACTGGGCAGAAACCTGTCGGCAAACATCGACTCGCAATAATGAAATCTGGCAGCTTCGTCAGGTTCTGTTATGCGGCTCAGGTTAATGCTTCGGTTCCATTTCAGCATCAATTCGTAATGCCGCAAACATAGGTCAATCTGAACGTCGGTGAGCGAAAGATCAAATTCAGGCAGGTATTTAGTTAGTGAAGATCGGAACTCGTCGGACTTTGTGGGCATGCAAAATGTACAACAGGCTGCCAGCCTGCTGCCCGGTTTAGTCGCCGCTGCCTACGACATCAACAGGCTGGCAGCCTGTTGTGCGATGCCGGCTGTTGATTTCAACGAAAACATTGATAATGGAAACGGCAGCAGGAGTGATGCCCGGAATTCGGGTAGCCTGATCCAAAGTCTGAGGTCGGATTCGACACAGCTTCTCTACCATTTCCCGCGACAGACCAGAAATTGCAGCATAGTCGAAATCTTCTGGTATTCGCCGCTGAGCGCCTTTGCGCAATTGATCGACCGCCTGGCGCTGTTTGTTTATATACCCTTCGTACTTTATATCGTAGATGGCAGATTCCAGCTCTTCGGCCGTTAACTGGCTGCTTAAATCTTCGGGCAGGAATCGCGAGAGATCACTCGGCGAAATCTCCGGACGTCTCGCCAAATCCGCGAGCAAATAGCCATCTTCGACTGCGGCTGTTCTCTTTCCCAGCGACTCAAGCACAGAAGCGAGCTCACTTGAATAACGCCTTTTCTGAAGATAATTCTTAATTCCCTGAATTCGACCTTTGCGAGCTAGATAATTCGAATAAGCGTCCGATTCGACCAACCCCAGCTTATAACCAATATCTGTCAGCCGTCGATCGGCATTATCTGCCCTGAGCATCAACCGCATCTCTGCCCTTGAAGTAAACATCCGATACGGCTCATCAACGCCTTTGGTGACCAAGTCATCGACGAGAATTGCTACATAGCTGGAATCTCGGCTCAAAACCAGCGGATCCTCGTCTTTAACTCTTAAGCCTGCATTGATTCCGGCAATAATTCCCTGTGCTCCTGCTTCTTCGTAACCGGACGTCCCATTGATCTGACCAGCCAGGAACAGCCCCTTGATCGGCTTTGTCTCAAGCCACGGATTCAACTCCGTCGGATCGACGTAATCATATTCAATAGCATACCCCGGGCGGATCATAGCGGCTCGCTCTAGCCCAGGAATAAACCGGATCATCTCCTTCTGAACGTCAATTGGAAGACTCGTGGAGATGCCGTTTGCGTAGACTTCGTGCGTATCGATACCTTCGGGCTCAAGGAATAACTGATGTCGATCCTTGTCCGGGAATTTGACGACTTTGTCTTCTATCGAAGGACAATACCGGGGGCCAATTCCCTGAATCTGACCGCTGTAAAGCGGCGACCGCCCAATATTTTCCTGAATAAAATTATGGGTGCCAGCATTTGTGTAAGTTATGTGGCAGCATCGCTGCGGTAATGTTTCCTTAGTCGTCTGGAATGAGAAAAATACCGGTTTTTGATCGCCCGGCTGCTCTTCTAATCCAGAATAGTCGATAGTGCGTCCATCCAAACGCGGCGGAGTTCCCGTCTTCAGCCGCCCCATCCGAAAGCCGAGCCGGTAAATTGAATTCCCGAGCCTTATAGCAGGAATTTCCCCTGATCTTCCCGCCGGATAAGTATGATTGCCAATGTGAACCAGTCCATTCAGGAAAGTTCCCGTAGTCAGCACCACACATTTGGCTGCAAGTCTTCTACCATCAATGAGTTCCACGCCTTCCAGCATATTTTCATTAACTAAAATTTCGACTACTTCGGCTTGTTTGAGCGTCAGATTAGGGACGTCTTCCAAGAACTTGCGCATCTCGTATCGATAAAGAGCGCGGTCGCATTGAGCTCTCGGCGATTGAACGGCAGGACCTCGGCTGCGATTTAGAAGGCGGAACTGGATTCCGGTCTTATCGGCTATCCGCCCCATTACTCCGCCGAGCGCATCGATCTCTCGAACCAGATGCCCCTTCGCAACGCCTCCAATGGCAGGATTACACGACATCTGGCCGATCAGATCCAGATTGATCGTGACCAGAGCGGTACGCGCACCGACGCGAGCCGCCGCATAAGCAGCTTCGCATCCGGCGTGTCCGCCGCCGATCACAATGACGTCAAATGAATAATCCTGTTCCATTGATGATTAGCGTTCCGGCGAAAATTCAGCACGAGAACAAACAATCAATTTTACTGGTTTGAGGTCCCACGTAAAGATAATTCTAGTTGGGAGAAATTGGAGATTCGAGAAACATTGTAGGGGCAAGGCTTGTCCTTGCCCGGATCGCGCGAAGCAAGATGAAGTGCGCGAGTAAAGGCCATTTAATTGCCTTACGGCAATCCGGGCAAGGACAAGCCTTGCCCCTACATTCGATTCCCCTTTGTGCGTTTCATCATGGACGCCGTTGTTGTTATAGTACTATTCAGTCTTTGATCCTTATTGGGAGACAACGAATGTTCCGTGACCGCAGAGATCGATTTATGCGCGAAATCCAGGATGGCGTCGCCGTCTTTTGCAGCGCGCCCGTTTCCAGTCGCAACAGCGATGTCGAATACGAATATCGCCAGGACAGCGATTTCTATTATCTGACTGGCTTTGAAGAGCCCGAATCTGTTGCCGTCTTCCTGCCCAATCATCCGGAACATAAATTCGTTCTCTTCGTTCGACAACGCGACAAAGAGAAAGAGACATGGACAGGCAGACGCGCCGGCGTCGAAGGAGCAGTCCAGAAATTCGGCGCGAACAAAGCTTTCAACCTGGAAGACCTCGATAAAGAACTCCCTGAATTGCTGAAAGATGCAGACACGCTCTACTACCGATTCGGCCGCAACGAAGAATTCAATAACCGAATCACAAAGCTTTTGCAAAGATTTCAACTAACTCGGCCGCGAACAGGGAAGGGAATTACGAAGATAATTGATCCCGCTTCGATTCTTCACGAGATGAGGAGCATCAAGTCACTCGATGACCTGAAAATCTTGCGCCGCGCAGTCGAGATCAGCGCCGCAGGGCATTTGGCTGCAATCCGAGAGTGTCGGCCGGGAATGTACGAGTACGAGCTCGAAGCCCTGATCGAATACACGTTTAAAAAGAACGGTAGCGTCAGTCCCGGCTATCCTACAATTGTCGGAGCAGGCGCGAACGGCACGATTCTTCACTACAACACAAACACAGATCAGATAAAAGATGGTGATCTGGTGCTGGTGGATGCCGGCGCTGAATACAATTTCTTCACGGGTGATGTCACAAGAACTTTTCCAGCAAATGGCAAGTTTACTGAAGCTCAACGCGACATCTATCAACTGGTCCTGGACGCGCAGCTCAACGCTATCGATATGGTCAAGCCCGGTGCGACGGTCAACACCATTAACAATCGAACTGTCGAGACATTAACAGAGGGCATGGTCCGCCTGGGGCTCCTGAAAGGCGAAATCAAGAAACTGATTGAGGACGGCGCTTACCGAAAATTCTATATGCATCGTACTAGTCACTGGCTCGGGATGGATGTTCACGATGTCGGAATGTATCAGGTGAATGGCAGCGAACGAGCGCTCGAACCCGGAATGGTCTTGACCGTTGAGCCTGGTCTCTATATCAGCGGCAACGACAACGAAGTCGATCCCAAATACTGGGATATCGGAGTCCGGATCGAAGATGATGTTCTTGTCACCGACAACGGCTACGAAGTTTTGTCTGCCACCGCACCAAAGGCGATTAATGAAATTGAATCTGTAATGCGGCCGAATTTAGGATGAAGTGGCGCAGACATTCAGTCTGCGCGGGTTCGAATCTGAATAGTCGGTTTAATGATGCGGCTTCAATTACAGCGGCAGAAGCGCAGACTGAATGTCTGCGCCACAGTTTATTCACTTATTCAGTCCGTATAACTTGATCGCATTATCACGCAGGACCATTCGCGCAAGCTCAACTGCTCGATCTCGGGTTATCTCGCCATCGTTGATCATTCCGGTCAGAGCTAACACGAGTGCCGCCCGTCCGGTGTACGCCGACAACCAGGCCGTCTCTTCCCAGCCTACACCTTTATCAAGAGGGAAAGCATCGGTTCCAAACAAAACCTTGTCGGGAAAATACTCGAGCCAGTTCCGCAAGACTTCACTGAGAGCCCGCGGATAAAGAATCAACCCCAAATTTGAAAAATCAGCATACACATTAGCTTTGCCTATATACGCCGCTGTCAATTTTGTCTGCGGATAACCGGCGTGCAAGATGACGAAATTCGTCTTGCGCAACGCAGGATCATTGAAAACCGACTCAAGCAATTCCGGATTGCTGTTACTGGATCTGTAATAGCTCCCAAAATTATCCAGCACGTGAATATGCACGGCCAGCCCCAGTCGTCCTGCTTCTTTTGCGATATAGCGAAATAGGTAGTCCTGCAGAATTTTATAACCAGCAACCGACGGCTCACCTCCGCTGGCATACTTTGAATAAATGCGACCGGCATCAGCTTCCGACGCCTCGCCAAAATCTAGAGAGCGCAGATATGCCGCCTCGAATTTCACGGCTAACGCACCGCTTCGGCGATGCCGTTCAAGTGTCGCGGTCACAACTTTGGTCTGGTAATCAGCCAGAGTCTTCGGCATTGACGTAACATTCGATTCGACCAAATATCTTTTGAGAAGGCGATCTTCGCCACTGAAGAAAACTCTGTTGTCCGGATTGACCCGTCTGAAAGCCTCTGTATCCAACGGCAGCAGCAAGGCGTCTACAAACGATACCCAGCGAAACCTTGGAGGCTCAATGCTCGGACCCATCGCTACACGGTTTGCGAGCATGGTATCGATGCCGATCTTATCTAAAATCCATGCCGGATAATTCTGACCGTGCTCGCGCATTGCCTGCTGTTTCTTCTCGATGGCCTGTTTCACGTGTTCGGCGCTCATATCGTTGCTGTCGTATCCATACAGAGCGTGCCATGCCTTTGCATATTGAACATTGTCCGGCCGCAGCCTGACCGGCAATGCGAAATCTTCTAATCCTTCCAATGGAAGAGCATCGTATTCGGTGTCCTCTTTTTCGCCGGGCGCGGTGTAACGGGCTGGATGGGCGTGGTTGTCGATAGCTTGAATGTTATTTACTTCTCTCAAAAGATCTACGTCGACCCGAGTCTGAGCACGCGCAGAATCGACGACAGGATGCACGAATAATAGACTCAAAATCAGGCCAACAATTATGAATCGCAGACGCACGATAATTTCTCCTGATAATTGATGAAATCGCAAATAGACGAGCCCGATTATATACGCGCGACTTGCGTTAACAATAGTCGTTATCTATAATCGCTTTCGACTCGGAAGAGAAGCCCAGGTTCATTCTTAAAAGTCCGCGAACCGTTTCACGCCAGTTATTTACAAAGGCAATAGGATGTCGGTTGATCAGAATAAATTAGAGATCGTATGTCAAAAATGCAACGGCTCCGGCTGGGAAAAGGTCGCTGGCAAAGGCGTCCGCCGATGTTCCTGCAAGGTTGTAGACCGAACAGAGATTCTGCTTGAGGCCGCCTGCATACCGCGACGTTACAAAGACTGCGAGATCGACAATTACGAAAATCATCACCCGACACAACTGCGAGCAAAACTGATCGCCCAAAAATTCGTCGCCGAAAGCCCCCTGGTCGAAGTCGGTCTTCTGTTGATCGGCCCCTGCGGCGTCGGTAAAACACATTTGGCTTCTTCCATTTTAAAAGGTCTCCTTCGAAAAGGAATTCAGGGGCTCTTTTACGATTTTCGCGATCTGCTGAAAGAGATTCAGAACAGTTACAACGCTGTTTCGCAAACATCGGAAATGCAAGTCTTGGCTCCCATATATGAAGCGGATGTTTTGGTCCTGGATGAGCTCGGCGCCAGCAAACCGACAGCCTGGGTTCAGGAAACGATGACGCAGATCATCAACAATCGCTACAACGAAAACAAGATCACCATCTTTACCACTAACTATCTGGACACGCCTTCACAGAAAGTGGACGAGACTCTGACTGAACGAGTTGGCGTAAGGCTTCGCTCGCGTCTTTACGAAATGTGCAAAGTCATCCACATCGAAGGCGACGACTATCGCCAAAAAGTCAAACAGGCCAGCTATCGTTTTTAATTTCATTTTATTACTCCAGTCTGTACGTTTAAATCTACCACTGTTCCAAATAAATACAGACTGCTGATTGCCGAAATCTGCCTCAATTTTGATTTCGGTTAGATGACAAAGCTGCATTTGGCCAACTGGTGTCACACCTGTCACACAATGACTAAGCTCTTTATTGTCTACGAATAGCGCTGTGACACCCGGTGTATCACAGCGATCTTTCGTGTCCATTTGGTGTCACAAGTGTCACTCCAGCATCGATAAACAACTCCGATGCAAAGACGTTTTATAGCTCTCGGTCAAACTCTGACTGCTTGTAAACCACTGAAAACTATTAGCCCTAAGCTGGCATATAGATTGCCAATCTTGCGTGTGCGAGCGGCGGCAATTGGCCGCGAATAGTTACACACTGGAGTCGGGAAATGACTTTGAATTTAGAGACGCTGATCATCTTATTGATTGTCGCCGGTCTGGCCGGAGCAATCGGACAATCGATTGCCGGTTATTCGCACGGAGGCTGCCTAACCTCGATCGCGTTAGGATTCATTGGGGCATTACTGGGATCGTGGTTATCGCGGCAGCTGGGACTGCCGGAACTCTTTTACTTGAATATTGGCGGCGCTCATTTTCCGGTTATCTGGGCAATCATCGGAGCGGCGTTGTTTGTAGCTGTTTTGAGTTTGATTACCAGGCGTTGGTACGTTTGAGAAATACACGGAGTGTCATAGCGATGGGTATAGTCATGGACGAAGATAACAACATAGCATTGGACGAAGAACGACGATTGGCCTCGCATCAGGATGTAAAGGCCTCAATCGATTCCGATGTTAACGAGCGCATTAAACGACAGGCTGAGCGTGTTGAACCGGCCGAGGCACCGGACCTGACTTCGGTAGCTGCCGAACTAAAAGAAAAATCCGTTCGGAATGCAATCGTCACCGAACGCGAATTAGAGAGAGGAAAGGTTGCTGCGCGTGTATCTCAAGTTATCGATTACATCTTTTATATAATCTACGGGATTATCGCTCTCCAGTTTATGTTGCGACTGATGGGAGCGTACCGAGGAAATGAGTTTGTCAAATTTGTCGCAGCCATATCACATCCTTTAACTGGACCATTCGAGGGCATAGTCGCCACACCAACTTCAGGCGCTTATCAGATAGAGATTTCTTATCTGATCGCGCTGGTGGTGTACATACTGATTCATCTGGCGATTAACGGAGCGTTGCGACTGATGGCTCATCGAAAGGTGAGTGTGTAAGGAGAAGGGGAGGTTACTATGCGACTGACACGACTGATAGCAGGATTGATCATTGTATTGCTGATAGCTGCGGGACTTTATTACTTTTACGGCTATCGCAACAGAGCTATCTCAGCAGACATTGAAACTGTAAAAGAGTCGACCGCGGATGCCGCGACAACGACAGCAGTAAAGACCGCCCTGGCCTTGAACAAAGATGTTTCCGCGTTCGACATTCACGTCTCAACGACGAACGGCACTGTAACATTGACTGGCCAGGTCCCGACCGATGACAACAAAAAGGAAGCTGAAGATGTTACCAAAAGCACGAAGGGTGTTACCAGCGTTACCAACAATCTCTCGGTAGATCCGAATATCGCCGCTGCAAATATGGAAAAGCAGCACATGCAGGATCTTGAGATTAAGGTCGCAATCCTTGAAGGAATCCTGAACAACCCGCAGTTAAAGACACAGAACATCAAAGCCGACGTGATGAACGGTAATGTCAAACTGTCAGGAACTGTTCAGACTCCGGATCAGAAGTCGAATGCTGAGACGTTAGCTAAAGGATTGCCGAATGTGCACAATGTGGACTCAAGCGCACTGACAGTAACAAACACGGCGCCAGCCAGTCAGACCACGACGCAGCAGGTGACCGACGACCAGCTAACGACACAGGTTGAATCTGCGTTGATGCGCGACGGATCTATAAGTCAGCCGCAAAAGATTAAAGTAAACACTAAATCCGGTGTTGTTTATCTGACAGGAACTGTCGGATCGAATGCGGAGAAATCCCTCGCAGGACAGCTTGCCCGCGGCGTACAGGGAGCCACAGACGTTGTTAACAATCTGGTGGTGAATGGCCGGAAGTAGGGTTTAAAGAGTTTTTCGTTAACTAAGCTTCATAGTGAATTCCGAGCAGGTCCGTCAAAAGCGAACCTGCTCTTTTTTCATATCATTCGGACTTCAGAACGAAAATTAGATAATCAGCACGCGCACGTTCCGCGGAACCATCGGCAGTATCGAGGTTTTCAACGGGAATAACAGAGACAGTCCGTACTTTCGCATTCGGAAGCCGACGAATAACTCTTGCTGCAGTGCCTTCGTGGAAGTCGGAATGGAAATTACCATTCACGTGAACAACCAGAGGCTTTGAACCCGATGAAGAATTGAGAACATTGGCAATCGACTCCGCCATTGTTTCGTCCTTCGTGCATTGCGCAAGATAAAATTTCTCGGTCATTGCATTAGTCGCGGCAGCATCGTCTTTGCTGTCGTCAGATTTGACGCCGGGATGCGCGCCCATCGCTTCGACAAAGCGTTTGTGGTAATCGTCGTTCGGACATTCGAACTGTTTTGCGGCGTTTGCGCGTTCGGCCGGCGAAAGCTTATCCAGAGCCGAAAGCCCGTTGTGCGAAACATCTGCTGCAAGCGGCCGAGGAATATTGCTGGCGATGACGGGCCAGTGGTGACTCTTGGCGAACTCGACCAGGAAATGGTAATTGCTCATAAAGTTTGGCCAAGGACGCGATTTGTCCAGGAATTGTTCCAGCGAAATCTTGTCTGCAAGATAATCGTTTAAAACCGGCTGAACATCGCGTTCGAACATCTCCATTGCCAGAACGACGTTTGAGCGTCGACGGGCAACTCCTTCCAAAACGGCCAGTTCCATTCGATGCGTTGCGGGATCGTTGTGCTCTTCACCTACAAACAGCACGTCTCCCTTCGCTGCATCCGCAAGAAGCGATTCAAAATCGGTAAAGCGCTTTTCATCCGAAGAGTAAACTCGCTCGGGCAAATAACCCGAGGTTGCGGCATGTTGATGCGGAGACTGCATCTGAAATGCTCTTACATTTAACTGGGCTATACCCACCAGGCATAAAATCGTCGTCAGCATTATCGCCGTCGCGCGCGATCTGTGATTCATAACTTGACCTTTTCACTATTGAGGAGAGGTGTTGAGCACGTTCTCTATCGATGTCCCAATTATTGCTGAGGTGCAGGAATTGTACGAAATATGTCGGCCTTTTGGAAGAGTTGGTCAAATATTCCGCTCACCAATCTTCCCATTTCACAAACAGCAACCCAGCGTTAGATTCGAGCGCCAGGTTTGAAACCTGACGCAGTTTCGAAACATAGATCCAGTATTCGGCCGTCGCCGATCTTAACTGAATTTCCGTCATGCTTTTGCCTTCTTTTGCGGCGGCGGGTCCTAACAAGTTCGACTCGTGACGTTTAACATACTGGCGAACGTCCTCTTCAGAAATGTTGGAAAGAATGGCTGCGAACTGTTTGTTAGTCCCGGGCGAAATCCAATGTGCGCCGTCTTCCAGCTTTGGTAGATTAAAATTACCTATTATTAGTGCGGCGGCGGGAAGATCTGACGAACCGGTCTTCTCGGTGATTATCGCATTCAACATGCGCCAATAACTGCTGAGATAGCCCTGACCGCTGCCGGTCTGTGAAGCCTCAATTTTTTTGAGAACTTTCGGGTCGGTTCTCAGGGATTCCAATTCATTTTCGGCGACGATATAGGCGGTGATGCTTATTCCCATTTTCTTATCTCGAGTTATTGAAAAGTATAATAACAATTGTATAATCGAAATCTATTCGGAATTCGGGGCGCATGAATTCCGATCAAGCTGTCTGACCGCTCGGCAAGGTTCATTTGCTCTGCTAGTAATTTAGAAGCCAGCATAATCGAAGGAAGATTCTTTCAGATGTTTAACCTGCGAATTCTCTCCAGCCACAGAACAGTCGCTGCGTGTCTGTGCGCTGTTTTATTCGCTATATCAACTATCGCCCGTCCGCAGGACACCGCTGTTCCGCTGCTGAAAATCGATTTTGTTGGATTGCAAAAAGTCGACAAAGAACATGCAACTGCCGCCTCAGGCCTCAAGATAGGTCAGCGTGTAACAAAGTCCGATCTTGAAACTGCCAACAAGCAGTTACTTGACTCAGGCCTGTTTACCAAATCGAAATACAAATACCGTCAGTACGACGATAAATTCGAGGTAACATTTCAAGTCGAGGAAGCGGAATCCAACACGCCTGTTATCTTTGACAATTTCGTCTGGTTTACCAATAGCCAATTGACAGATGCGGTTAAGCAGGAAATCCCAAATTTCGACGGCAACGCTCCTGCCGGCGATGGAGCCATTGAATTGATAAAGAAGTCCCTGCGGCGGTTGTTGCAGGCCTGGAAGATACCGGGCGACGTCGATTACACCAGCTTTTCGCCCGACATTTCGGGCAAACAGGTTCAGCACGTCTTCAGTGTAAAAGGCGTGAACCTGCCGATCTGCGCCGTTCATTATCAATCTACAAGCGCGGTACCCGAAGCTGTCCTTGTCTCCAATTCGAAGGATCTGCTCAAAAAGGATTACTCAGTTACGTACGTGGCTGGTTACACCGATACTCTGCGATCTATCTATCGAAGGATCGGTCATCTCCGCGCCAGCTTTGACGCGCCGTCGGCGAAACTCGACTCAGGCACTACGGGATGCATTACGGTCAATGTCAATGTTATCGAAGGACTGCAATACGATTGGGGACGTCCTGACTGGAGCGGCAATGAGGCGTTGACCGCGACGGAACTGGAAAAGGCGATGCAAATGAAACCCGGAGAAATCGCTGACGGGGTGAAGATCGACGATGGAATTCGCCGAATGAATAGAGTCTATGGCAGAAAGGGCTACATCACCGCGAGAGTTTCCGCTAAACCGACATTCTACGACGACAAGAAAACTGTGGTTTACTCCTTCAAAATCATCGAAGGCCCACAATACCACATGGGCAAGCTGAGCATAGAAGGATTACAGCCAGACGAAATAAAGCGCCTGAATGAAGCCTGGAGTATGAAAGAAGGTGACGTTTACGATGCCGATTACACAGGCGATTTCAGAGCCATAGTCATCCAGCAACACCTGATTCACAGCGTCGATGTTAATAAGCTATCGCCCATGCTAAAAATCAACAGAGAGAATTTGACTGTGGATGTCACAATATCTCCAAAGAAGCCGTGAGTCCTTGACACTCTCGTCAATACTGGCAACTCTTAGGCGTGACTGAAACGAACTTTACCCTCATAACAAATGCTGTCGAGCTGCAGAATGCTGTTACTGAACTCGCCACCCAACACGCCATAGGTATCGATACCGAAACGACGGGGCTCGATCCTTACTACTCGCGAATCAGGCTATTGCAAATGGCCTCGCCGGAGAGAAGCTATGTTGTCGATTTATTCAAGGTTGATGCTTTCGCTCATCAGGGGCTGAGGATACTGCTGGAAGCTTCGCGGCCGGTCAAAGTTCTTCACAACGCCAAATTTGATTACAAAATGATCAAGCATCTGACCGGTATTGAAATGGGTCCGATGTTCGATTCGATGCTTGCGGACATAATCGTCCTGGCAGGCAAATCGGGCTCGCATAGTCTGGCTTCGTGTTGCGAGCGCTATTTGGACAAGTCGATTGACAAGTCGTTACAGACCAGTGATTGGTCCGGACCATTGTCAGAAGGTCAGCTTGAGTATGCTGCGCTTGATACCGTTCTGACATTGCAGTTGCGAGAGAGACTGATTCCGCAATTAAAAGAATCGGGGCTGATAGATACTGCCAAACTCGAATTCGATTCGATTGCACCGATAGCAACGATGGAATTGAACGGAGTCTATCTTGATGCTGATTGCTGGCGAGCAGTCGTTAAACACAGCGAGGAGGGATACAACAAAATTGCGGCCGAACTTAAAGAAGAGCTCGCCGCCGGAGTCGCCCAGCGCAATCTGTTCGGCGAACCGGATATTAACCTGGATAGCCCATCGCAAATATTAGATGCGGTAAAAAGAATAACCGGGCTGGATATTGAAGGAACACGCGCATCGGCACTTCACCCTCTCGCGGCTCAATATCCGGTGATACAGAAACTGCTGGAATATCGCACAGCTCAAAAATCGGTGACTAGTTATGGTGAAAATGTTCTTAGATATATAAACAAAAAGACGGGTCGCATTCACGCTGATTTTTTTCAGATCGGAACTCCCAGCGGCCGAATGAGCTGCCACGATCCCAATCTTCAGCAAGTTCCAAATTCTCCCGAATACCGCTCGTGCTTTAAAGCACCGCCCGGTCGCAAACTGATCATCGCCGATTATTCGCAAATCGAGCTGCGGATACTGGCGGAATTCTCACAGGACAAGAAACTTCTGGACGGTTTCAACAAAGGCATTGACCTGCATCGAATGACGGCTAGCCAGATGCTGAACATTCCGTTTGACGAAATAACAAAGGACCAGCGCGACGCGGCCAAGCGGTTAAACTTTGGGTTAATCTATGGAATGGGAGCCCAGGGACTTTCGAATCAAATTAACGTCTCGGTCGAGGAAGCGGAGGGAATGATCCAGCAGTACTTCAAAGCCTACAGCGGAGTTCATCGATGGCTCACTGACGCTGGCGACGCTGCTGTGCGCGATCGTCAGTGCAGAACAAAGCTCGGTCGTCTGTGGCAATTCGATTTCGATTCAAACGACCGAAGCGCGGTCGCTGCTTACATTCGGGCAGGAAAAAACTTTCCGTTTCAGGGAACGAATGCCGACATCACAAAGAGAGCTCTGGTCCTGATGTTCCAGCCTTTATCCAGGCTAAACGCAATGGTCGTCAATTGCATTCACGACGAGATCGTTGTCGAAGCGTCCGCGGAAAACGCCGAAGAAGTCGCCGCCACGGTCGAACAGGCAATGGTGACCGCCGGACAGGAAACGCTAAAGAGCGTTCCGACTGTAGTGAATACTGTCATCTCGGATTGCTGGATTAAGTAGATTGCATTACCGCATTGCTCTCAATTTCTCCAGCGTCGGACCGGCTGACATCGCGGTCTTGTTACCACCAACCGTAATTGAATACGTGTTAAGCAACAGCTTCCAATTTTCTATCGGAGTGCTCTTAACATCCAAATGATCGGTGATGAAAAACAATCGCTGCGTGCCAGGCGCATTTGGCGCACCCTGAAAACGCGCAAGCAGATAATACGGAGGAATCGTCTGGCTATAGAGCGTCGCTCTGACAATCAGCTTTGACGGATCAATACCGGCCGGCAATTCTGATAATGGAACTTCGTACCGCACCACGCTCGAGCCGCTGCCATCGCGGTAGTGAGGATCGTTCCAGGCTTCGCCTTTTGGATATGTAGCTTCGAGGAATCGATGATCCAGAGACGACGGATCCGGTCCTTTCTCTGTCCAGCCTTTTGGAAGCAGGCGATTGTCTTTGAACTCTTCGTCGCGGCGTACGAAGCTGGTGGTGAAATTGCCGTTTGCGTCTTTCGTCAGTTCCTCATAAATCTCTACCTGATCAGAACGCGTGATCGGACGATCCGGCCCGTAAAAATGCGGCTGGTACTGCCCTTTGCTCTGGTTAGTGGCGATATATTCGCTCGGCAATATCTGGCCGTTGTTGTCGACGATAAAACCTAACTCGTTGGTGCGCCCCGACGACCAGACGATTTTTTCTCTTCCGGAACTGTTGTCGATAACGTCAAATTCGATGAATGCGCGACGGAAGCCGACGCCGCTCGGCAATCGATGACCTGTTTTGTTAACCACAGTTACATCGGCCGACATTTTTTGATTTGCGACAGTCGGAGTTGAAACTGTGACCGTCGCCGTTTGATTCTGCGCATTCTCGACAAAGTTATCAATGGCGACGGGCAAATCGAAAAGCCCGGTCATGTAGTCCTGAAGATTTACTCCAAGGATCGTATTATCTTCTCTGAACATTTCCGCAAGAAAAACATTCAGTCCCTGGAATTGGTGTCGCGCATAACCAGTGTTTCTGTAACGAACCAGGATCTGTTCGAGCGGAGCCCGGTGTTCTGCCGCCGGATAACTGTCGTCCTCGACTGCCGCAATTTTTGTTTGAATCTGCGGAATCTCTATGGTGCCTTGCAGATTCCGATAGCTGCCCGCCATGTGACAATCCTGACACGATTTTGCATCAGGATTTTTCGGATTGAACTCGTTTTCATACTGGCTGTTTAACCATTCCAGATAGGTCGCCTGTTCTATCGAATTCATCGGCGTTTTCGCGTCCAGTACAGGCAGATCGATTGTGTGACAACTGCCGCAGATTTGCGAGTTCTTTGTATACTCGTTGTATTTGGGCTCGATGCCTGTACCTGTCTTCATCGGAAAAGTCGATATAGTTTCCTTGGTGAATGGACCGTTTACTTCCGTGGGCTCACCGACAGAAAACTGGCCGGTTATAGAATGATCCAGAAAATATTTGAAAGGATTCTGTCCTGGCGGCACTTTATCCGGGACTATGTGATGGCAAACTGCGCAACTGATTCCATCGCGTGCAAGAGCTCCATACTTGAACATCGGGTCATTCAGGTTTGTGTTGTAGATGTTATCCAGTTTGAAATCGGCATTGCCGTGCTGATCCAGATCGAGTTGGCGTTTGCCCATAACTCCGTGACAACGGAAACAGGTGTTTACAATTTGGCGTTTGTCTTTTTCGCTTTTGATTGAATCGGCAAATGCCATTTCACTGTCGAGCTGCGAAAAGAAGATTGGATCCCTGCCAGCAAGTCCCATCGGAGACCAGCGCCACTCGCCATATTCCGAAAAATTGATATTCTGCGCAACCATCACGGGGCCCATTTGCAGCCCGCCGTGACAACCAACGCACTGATCGGACGTTATAAACTGTTCCGGTCCCTTTTGACCTGAAACGATGTGGTCGTATGTCTCACCTGGTATGGGAAGGACAGTCCCGATAGGTGTGTTGAACGAGCCACCAAATGCTTTTCTAAATGCGGATACCTCTGGTTCATCTCGGTCGCGCAAAAGCTTTTGCAGCTTGCTATGTTCGCCGGCGGGATCATGCGGGTCTACCGCGATTGCTTTGGTTGCAGGTGTTCTCCACGATTCATCGACAAAGAAGGTGAGTGGCTCGCCAGGATAGCCTTTAATGTTTACCAGTGAAGCGAACGTCAGCTCCTTTTCGGCCGATGCGTGACAGCGCAAACAATATAGTCCGAATCCAGCATTAAATACTGCGAACGGCGGTCCATATTTATCATCGGGCATGTCGGACCAAAGACCAGCCCAATACCAGCCGTCTTTTGATCCTTTTGAATCGCGCAACATCACCGTCCACGACGGCTGCGGTAATTTTGTTTTCGGATTTGCGTAATAAGTTGCGGCCGGCGGCGAGTACATTTCCTTGACGATCATCGCACCGTCAGGAATGTCCCCGTTACGGCCATTGATCAGCCATTTCATTACTGCCGGCGAGTAATAGACTCGCACTGCAGGATGCGTTCCGTAATATTTACCATCGACCCACGGACCTGTATCGCGAATGCCTTTGTCGGTACACCAATCACGATAGGCATTGTCTTCAACATAGGCGAGCAGAGTTTGTTGATATGTAACCAGTTTGTCCGGTGGCAGCGAACTGGGAAGCGGCAGTTTCGGCTCTTCCGCATTCGGACAGAATTCATTAGGATCGGCATCTTTTAAATCAGAATAGGCGAAGGCTTTTGATTTGCTGATAAAGCCCGGAATTATGAAATATATTGATAACCCAACGAAACACACCAGGACCCAAATCTTAGCAGACCTCTTCATGCAACAGCCTCCTCGCTACTCTATATGGTGACCGGATCCTGAGCTTTGTTATTCGCTATGCGGTCTGAAGATGCTTGTGTCTTTGACCTTCTATTCTTGATGTTTTCGAAACTTCACTGAGAAATCGGATGCTAACACGCTCAACAAAATCGTCACAAGTAAATTTGATTAAATTAAATAGCTTGCTAATGCAATTTTATCACTCGCTGGTTAGTCTGAGCTCGCAACGTAGCTCGCCGACTGTTTTGGAAAGAAGTCTATCGTCGAAGGCTCCCTTGTACAAATTCAGAGATTTCCGGCCGCGTATGAACGCCTGATAAATCTTGCGAGGAGCGATAACAAGTCCTATGCAGACCGCTCCGATGTTCAATACCCAGGCCGCATAATAACTTCCACAACCAGATGCGATTTCCCAGGCGCCTATTTCGGCTTCGCCAGTCCAGGTGGTGTCGTATTCCGCAAGAACGTGATGCAGGTCATGAAGTTTGACCGCTTTAACGCGCGATTGTGTGTTGGGAAATGCAAACGGAATCGGGCCGAGCTTCAGTTTCACCCAGCGGTCGTCGTAACCACCATTCTTGAAATTATTCAGATCAAAGTACAACTGCCGAGCGTCTTTCATTACCAAATCTGATCGATAAGCTGCCATAACTTAAGCATAGCAATCTAATCAAGCACCGCTGGCTCGGCTGCAATACCAGCGTTGGACTGACGATAGCGAAACCGTAGTTGGTGTCCAAAACCGCGGCCGTAATGCGGAGGAACATAGTGACCTAACTCCAGATTCTGGTCCGGAAACTTATCCCCAACCAAATCTGCGCGTACAAAAAAGGAGTTCACCCCGCGTGACTCGCAACACACCAGTTTATAGCCATGTTTCTTACCAAGCCTCCACAGAGCCTTGAGAGATGCTCCAAAATACGCACCGCCATCCCATACGTGTGAGGGGTCATACGGCATGACCCAATCCGTGCCCGTTGTCCATCGCGCATTATATTCACAAATGATCACCCTGGGATGATACAGAGATAATATTTGCTGCAAAATCCAATAATCGTTGCCATCGATATCGACCACCAGCAGGTCTAAATCGTCCGGTACTTTGCGCTCGCGAAAACTATCAATGATGTTATCAATCGTTATGAAGGATTGCTTTACGGATACTTTTGGATGGTTCTTGAACAGCGACGCTGCTTTATCTGCGCTCGATTGCGAGCCTTCCATCAATAGCCCGTCCCAACCGCAACTTGATATCAGATTCCGAGTACAGCATTCAGTGCCGTCGCCAATACCGAATTCCACAAAGAACTTTTTCCCTTCTCCGATTCGCCGAAATATCTCCAGCAGAATGCCGTCTTCTCCATTCTGAGAAAAAATCCTGGATTCGAAATTCATCAGCGATTCCGGTATCAGGCGTTTATGTCTGCGCCACTCGTGCCATTGAAATCTCGCCTTTGAAACTACGTGATCCATGCCATAGGCGAAATAACGCGATTTCGACAATCGCCACTCTATCCGCGATAACAGCGGATAAGACCTGTAGCCACTATCTTTGACAGAAGCGCCAGACATTAATCTTTCCAGGAAAATTGAGAGGAATTGTGTAGCTTACGGCGAGAGATTATCATAAAAGATCGCCTCAGAATAAGACAATCTTTTATGATCGTGGGCTCTGTTAATCGAGCATAGAATTCAGAAAAACCATTACAGACGCATTGGCATGATGATGTACTTATAGTCAAACTTGCTTTGATCCACGGGGCGGACTTGAACCTGGCTTTGCTCGTCTTTCAGGTCTATGTTGACTGTCTCGTCCGTGCAGACATTCAGAAAGTCAATCAGGTACTGAGCGTTAAACGCTATGGTCATATCCGGTCCTGGATATTCAACCGGAACGATCTCGGTTGCTTCGCCAGCTTCGCTGCTCTTCGATACAATCTCGAGTTTTCCTTCGCTGAGATTAAATTTAATTGCCTTGCTGCGTTCGTCGGCCATCAAAGCCACGCGGCGAACTGCCTGACTCAACCAGGAGTTGTTTACTGTTACCTTGCGGTTATTCTCTTTCGGAATCACCAGTTCGTGATTAGGAAATTGACCGGAGAGAATTCTAGATACCAACAGCCTCGGACCGATTCTGAAGAATAAGTGGTTCTCGTCCTGGCAGAAATAAACTTTGCCATCGTGTTCGACAACCAGCTTTGACAGTTCGGCGAGAGTCTTTTTCGGGATCAAAGATCTGAATGTTGACTTGTCGGCTTTTTCTGTCGGCTTTGTTGCAATCAGAGCCATACGATGGGCGTCGGTGGCAACCATCGTCAATTTGCCATCGCCTTTCAATAGCAATGCTCCGCCCAGCGCATAACGCGACTCTTCCTGCGTAATCGCGAATGAGGTCTTGGATATCAGGTTGTGGAATGTTTCGCTGTCCGTCTCGAATCCTTCCTGCTCTGACGTCGGCAACGCCGGGAAATTCTCTGACCCTTGTCCCAAAACTTTTGACGTAAATTTCTCGCATTGAAGCAAAACATTATCCCCA
This sequence comes from Blastocatellia bacterium, assembly GCA_035652355.1. Taxonomy (GTDB): domain Bacteria; phylum Acidobacteriota; class Blastocatellia; order DASRDY01; family DASRDY01; genus DASRDY01. The sequence continues at coordinate 9,516 of DASRDY010000117.1, read as the reverse complement.
TCTGCTTTCTTTATCAGAACGTCGGCATCAGGAAGGCTGCGAACGATGTCAAACAAACGTTTTGCCTGAATGGCAACTGTTCCTGAGGCTCGAACTATCGCTGAGCAAGTGCATCGCAGACTCACATCCATATCGGTGCCGACCAGAATTATCTGATCATCTTTTGCCGTGATCAGCACGTAGGAAAGAATCGGGATCGTGTTCTTTTTCTCAACAACACCTTGGATCAATCCCAGTTCTTTCAAAATGTCGCTCTTTTTAACTGTGAATTCCATTGATGCTCCTTACTCTTCTGAGAAAACTATAAAACATTTTATATAAGCTTAGTCCTAGTAATAGGGCCTGTGAAAATGTGGATCCGTTTTCGGAACCGTTTGAAACCAGAAACCAAAGCCCACTTTTTCAATTGTGAAAAGAACTGTGATCTAATCTGCGAAACTGCGCCGCTCTGTGGAACCTTACCATCGTATTCCTCGAGGACCCACAGGTTCCACATTGGGTCCACAATTAGCGATTGTGGAAAACTTTGCTAAGTTATTTTATTGTAGCAATTAAGTTGTTGATAAGCCTGTGGAAATTTCCGTCGGTCTCATACAGCGCCGCTATCTTGTTAATGCTGTGTATCGCCGTTGTATGATGTTTTCCGCCGAACTCTTTCCCTATTTCCGGCAGGCTTGCCTTTGTCAATTGCTTGCAAAGATACATTGCCACCTGGCGCGGAACTGCGATACTACGGGAATTGTTCTTGGATTTCAAATCGCTGACCTTCAGTCCGTAATGATCCGCGACAACTTTTTGAATTGAATCGATCGAGACGTTTCGGTCATCTTCTTCGATTATGCTCTTGAGCACTTCCTGCGCCAGCTTGAGGTTAATCTCTGAGCCGGTCAACGAAGCATAAGCGGTCAATCTGACCAGCGACCCTTCCAACTCTCGAATGTTCGACTTGATTTTGCTGGCGATGAATAGAGCTACGTTGTCAGGAATGTCGATTTTTTCGAGCTCGGCTTTGCGTCTGAGAATAGCAACCTTTGTTTCCAGATCCGGTGGCTGAATATCTGCGATCAATCCCCACTCGAATCTTGAATGCAGACGTTCTTCCAGCGTCGGGATCTCGCGAGGTGGACAATCGCTGGAGATAATAATCTGTTTCTGTGCGTCATAGAGAGCATTGAATGTGTGGAAGAACTCTTCCTGTGTGCGCTCTTTACCGGCCAGGAACTGAATATCGTCCATTAACAGGACGTCGATATTGCGGTATTTCTCGCGAAAAGTAGCAGTCTTGTCGTATCGGATCGAGTTGATCATCTCGTTCATAAACTTTTCGGACGAGATATACATGAGCCGAAAATGACGGTTTCTGGATCTTATCGTATGACCAACGGCGTGCATCAAATGCGTTTTGCCTAAACCCACGCCGCCGTAAATGAACAGGGGATTGTAGGCTTTCGATGGCGACTCTGCAACGGCAAGCGCAGCAGCGTGCGCAAACTGATTGCATGAGCCGACTACAAATGATTCGAATGTATATTTTTGATTGAGGGGGAGCTCCAACGGTTCCAGATCGACGAGCCTAGTTGAACTTAACGAATCAGAAAACCTCAATTCATCGTCATTCAACCTGGATTCAAGTCTTCCACCGACGCTCGCCGCTGCCGCAGCGGCGTGGGCGGCAACCGATTCGTCGATCAGAAATTGCAGCTTTTGATCCCTAAGTCCCTGTTCAATCAGACTTTCTTGCAAAACCTCTGAAAAATTGCTGCATATCCAGTCCACGAAAAGCTGGTTCGGCACCTTTACAAATATGCTGCTCTCGGTTGAATGACTGTAGGTGATCGGCCGGAACCAGGTGCTGAAGCTTTGTTGATTTATCTTTGTTTCTACGGACGAAGCCACCGACTCCCAAACATTAGCAAACATTACAGATCCTTCACCTCTGGGCTCAATAGTTTATATGTTGTTTTCGATTTAACGCTATACCGGAGAAGAGTTTCAGATCATCTGGATGAAAAAGTACATAAATGTGATCGCTTAAAACTGTGTTTCATTTCCTTCCACCGCGTGTCTCGGCGACTTCTCCTAGGTATCACAAAGATGTTACATAACGGTTTTTTTAACAACTTTTCCACACCCTGAATAACGAGACCGATACCAATACTAAGTCCACTATTTCTAATACTTTAGCCTGTTGAAATTTTGAGGTCGACACCGTAACATAGCCGTGTTTTGTTTGCAAGGAGATTATTTTCCGGTTACGGACGAAACTCCGTTATTATAGCCAACCGAAAGAGATATTTTTATGAAAATAATTCCTGCCGGTACGCTTCCGCACAATGTTGTTGACAACCGGTCTAAACGGGCATAAAAGCTGTTTTCTAAGTGCCTTATTTTTCTATCTAAAACGAGAAACGCCATGAAAAGTGTTGACGTTGTTGGGCTGGGAAGCTGTACCGTCGATTTTTTCGCAATTGTTCCGAAGCTGATTGTCGGCGACCAAAAAATCAATGCTAACCGCCTGGAAATCCATGCTGGCGGCGTTACTGCGAACAACCTGACGCAGGTCGCACGGCTCGGAGCGTCAGTTGGCTGGTTTGGATTGATCGGAGACGATGCCAACGGGCAGATAATCCTTGACGCGTTCGCCGGGGATAAAATGGACACATCGGCGATAGACATCGTTAAAGGCGAACTCTCATCGCTGACGTGGATTCCGGTCGACGCCCAGGGCGAACGTTGCATCTACATGTTCCCGAATGTTACCGCCAAAGTAACACCTGAGCAGATTCGAACGCGGTTCGCTTCTTACATCCAGCAGGCTAAACATCTTCACACTGAAGCCTCACAGCTTCCGCTGCCGCCTGTTCTGGAAGCTATCCGCATCGCGAAGGCAGCAGGTGTCAAAGTAATTTTCGATCTGGACGTAGACACAACATATTTTGTTGAAGCGGGACTTGGAACCGAAGCCGAATTGATGGAGGTTCTGCGGCTAACGGATGTCTTAAAACCCTGCAAAGCGGCAGCAAGAGAATTAACAGGCGAATCCGATTACGAAAAATGCGCAACGAAGCTTCGATCATTTGGTCCGGATGTCGTTGCAATGACGATGGGCGGCGAAGGATCGCTGATCGCCTCGCAGGATTCCATAGCATATCGTCCCGCTTACAAAGTCAGCGTCGTCGACACAACCGGCGCCGGCGATGCATATATGGGAGGTCTTTCATTCGCATTGCTTCAAAACTGGCCGCACGATCGCGTAGTTTCCTTCGCCAATGCCTGCGCTGCTCTTTGTTGCACGAAAGTCGGAGCGCGCGCAATGGCTACGCTTTCGGAGGTCGAATCACTGATAGCGAATCAATAAAACCAAATTTTCTGCGGAGGCTGCCCGATGTTTACTCCCCGAACGTTTGAGATTGCCCTGCTGATGACGGTAATGAGCACCATCTGCTGGGGCTCATTTGCCAATACCTACAAACTGACAAAGAACTATCGGTTCGAGCTTTACTATTGGGACTATGCCTTCGGGATCGTTCTAATCTCGATAATTCTGGCGTTGACTATGGGATCATTCCCGTCCACAGCCGATAGCTTCATCAACAACGCCAAAGCGGCCGACAGCGGCAACCTGATTTGCGCATTGGTGGGCGGATTTATCTTCAACATTGCAAATCTGTTACTGATCGCCGGCATAGAAATGGCCGGCCTGGCAGTCGCGTTTCCTATTTCGATTGGTATTGCCCTGGTTGTCGGCGTGGTGCTTAGTTATGCAATTCAACCAAAGGGCAACGCAACTCTTCTGGCAGTAGGAGTAGCATTGGCCGTGGTGGCAGTGGTAATGGACGGCATGGCGCATTCGAATCTGCCAAAACCCGTCAAAGAAAGCGATCTTGCACATCCAGGCGTTCCGATCGAGAAAAGCTCTGTCTCGCGCAAGAGCATCGTAGTCTGCGTTGTGTCCGGAGTATTGATGGGCTCGTTTGCGCCATTTGTTACGCGTGCCTTGACAACCGGTCACGCGCTGAGCCCGTACAGCATCGCGGTTTTCTTTACGGTGGGCGCTCTTGTCTGCTGCTTTTTTGTTCTGGTTTATTTCATGAAGAAGCCGTTGATTGGAGAACCAGTAAATTTCAGTCGTTACCTGGCCGCGCCGCCGCTATATCATATCTCCGGACTGATCGGCGGCGGAATCTGGGGATTGGGAACTGTTTTCAATTTCGTGGCGGCCAGTTTGACTGGCGTCGCGATATCCTACGCAATAGGGCAGGCCTCGCCAATGATCGCAGCCGTCTGGGGAGTATTCGTCTGGCATGAATTCCGCGGAGCCAGCAGCAAAGCCAAAATCTATCTGAGCCTAATGTTCTTCTGTTACCTTTTGGCATTGATTGTTATTGCCAAAGCCTACAGATAGCGGTCTGCTTTTCTCCAAAGCTTGCAGCTTTCCGAATTTTCTGGGTACGGGCCGGCCGGGTCGATTAAGATCTTCCTTAACCACTACCTTGATATCCAGACCCTGAGCGCGTTTGGACAATTGTTGTTTACACCGGCCCGTCTCGTCGCCGCCGGTCAGACGGAGGGTTGAATACTTGTGAAGGGAACTTTATGAAATCGGGGCTGTTCTACCGCGACCATCTCTTTCTCGATTAACAAGATCGGCCGCGAGCCTGATTGCCTCTACCATGCTGCCGTAATCAGCAACACCCTTTCCGGCAATGTCGAATGCTGTGCCGTGATCAACAGAAGTCCTGATGAAAGGAAGCCCCAACGTTACGTTAACTGCTTCGCCAAACGACAAGCACTTGACACTGATCATCCCCTGGTCATGATAACAGGCAATGACGGCATCGAACTCGCCGCGTTGAGCCCGCAGAAAGATCGTGTCAGCAGAAAACGGACCTGCGACATTAAACTCAGGATCTTCATTTGCGGTTTCAATTGCTGGCAGAATCTCAGATGCTTCTTCGATGCCGAACAATCCACCTTCGGCGCCATGAGGATTCAATGCAGCAACCGCAATCCGAGGATTATTGATTCCCCAGCGAATTAGCTCGTGATGAGTAAGCCTGGCGATCTGGACGATCCTGTCTTTCTTTACCAGATTTATAGCCTGCGCCAGTGGCAGGTGAGTGCTGAGCAATATAATCCGCAGAGAGTCCGCAATAAATCCCATCGCAACTTCGCTCGATCCAGTCAGGTGTTGCAGAAATTCCGTGTGACCTGGAAATGAATAACCGGCCAGAAACAGCGCCTTTTTGTTGATCGGCGCCGTCGCCATCGCATCCAGATCTCCGGACATGCAGAGATGCACGGCGGCTTCTATGTATTCGGCGGCTGCGCGACCGCAGATTTCATTTTCGACGCCAAGGGAATAGCTTCCGCGAAGGTTATTTAAATTGTAGATCAGAGGCCGATCGATATCTTCAGGCAGGGACTCGCCATCGTTAACAATATCCAGTCCACATACAAGATCGAGTTTACGCGCCTGATGCGCCATCATTTGCGCGTCACAGATAACGACGGGTATGCAGCACTGGCGCACAGTATCATCAGCCAAAGCTTTCAGAACTATCTCCGGTCCGATACCTGCTGGATCTCCGACAGTGATACCGATGCGAGGCTTTGCATTGCGCGCGGAATGCTCAGTCATAAAGAGGCGGGGCGAGAAGTTGTGGGACTACTCCTCGTCTTCGTCGTTCTCTTTGTATATGTATTTGATGTTGTGTTTGAGCACAAGCAGATTGGGAACGCCATCGCGGTGAAGCTTTATTGCACCTTTGTCGTACCATTCGATGGTACCGTGCAACTGCTCGCCGTCCTGGAGCACCAGAACCATGGGCGTTTTGCTGTCCATCTGCTTTTTGTAATAAAAGCTTTCGGCGTTGGTCTGCTCTGGTGGAACGCGGCGACGCTGGTTATTTGAACCTCGCTCTTCGCGATCTCTTCCACCTTCTCTGCCACCGCCTTCGCGCCGGCCGTGTTGTTGATGTTGTTGAGGCGGAGGAGCAAGCTCGCCGCGCTCGGCACGTTCTTTGACTTCAGCCAAAGTTGTGCGAATTAATTTACGATTCACTGCGTATTTACCTCCAGTGAAATTCAATGATATTTAGTCCCTCAGAATGCAAACGTGAAAGCCGCGTTCGCACAAAATTTGTCGAAATGCACAAAGACTCACGCTTGCGATGTGTTCCAGGGCTGGCCTACGGTCCATCAGGCAGATGAAATTACTGCTGATTTCAGGGAGAGCCTGCTGGAAACGTCAATGTTCTATTGGACTACGCGGGTTCTTGAGCCTTGTACGTATATCGATGAAGAATGCTACAACAGGTGGTATCGAATGGCAAGGGTGAATTCCCCAAACTGGCCGCCAGTGTGCAAAAACTGAGTAAATGTGGACAATCCATTCTGGACTCTAATGGTTGATTGGCTAATATGAATATTGAGAAAATATGGAAGCAAACAATGCGAATCTGACAGGGAATTTGTTCATACCAGGTCCAGCCGGAAGACTGGAAGCAATTTTCAAATCGGTCGATGAAAACGACAGTCGCGTAGCCATAGTAGCGCACCCGCACCCCGTTTATGGCGGGACTATGCATAATAAAGTCGTTTATCGGACCGCGCAGGCGTTGAACCAATGCGGTATTTCAACATATCGATTCAACTTTCGTGGCGTGGGATTAAGCGATGGATCATATGACGAGGGCAAAGGCGAGCGCGACGACCTTCGAGCGGTGATCGACTACGTAATAGACAAGTTCCCTGATCGGGAATTAATAATCGGCGGCTTTTCGTTTGGAGCATGGGTCGGACTGGATGTTGGTTGTCACGACAAAAGAGTCTCAACGCTGCTGGGCATCGGAACGCCGGTGCGAATATTGGAAATTAATGATCTTTCAAAATGTGATAAGCCAAAGCTCTTTGTTCAAGGGACGCTGGACGAATACGGACCGCTTTCTGATATTGAGCAATGGTACCAAGGTCTGTCAGAACCTAAGCAATTGGTCCGGATTAAAGATGCGGATCATTTTTTCGATGGGCATCTGGAAGAGCTGATGACGGCGATTCGTGATTACTTCGCGAACTAGCCTTTTTGTTCGCGCTGCGAACTCAACCACTGCTGAAAGGCAGATAAGGTTGAACTTTGACCTTCAGATTTGCATTGGTCTAAAAACCTGGTCAGAATTTCTGAGGTTAAAACAGGAAATGCCGCGCTTGTTTCCATTTCCGTATAGTGTCCGCTCAGTAGCAAATAAATACGGACACGCTGGCCATCATAACGCCAGAGTTCGGGAACGCCAATTCCAGCATATATGTCTAATTTATTTGGTGTTTCGCGAGTGACATCAATTTCGACAACGACATCAGGCGGCGGATCTACATTGAGATCGATTATATCTTTGCTGCAAACGATTGCAGCATTCTGGACATAAAAGCTGAGATCAGGTTCGGCGCCTTGAGCAAACTTGGTCTGTTTAAAAGTTGTGGACCCGGATTTCTCAAGTTTTAGTCCAAACTGATTGGCGACAGCTCGCGCAATATCGGAAATTAATTCTTTATATTTTTCGTGCCTGTACGATGGACTCACAATTTCCAGCCTTCCATTGTTGTAGGTCACCCTAACGGCAAATCTTTCATCGAGCTCCTCAAGCAGTTCTTCGTACTCTTCCCAGGAAACATCCGGAATGGTGAGAGTTGATCCGACCGGCAGGTGAGAAATTGCCCCGATGTATTTTGAAGTTGGAACCTGAGCGCTCATCAGCTTTACCTCGAAATATCACTCAAATCTACGTCCATTATATCAGCATCGCGACAATACCTGCCGATAAAATCTTTGAAGGGGATCGCATCTACCGAGAGCAAAATGAGCTCAGATATTACATACGTCGACACGGAGGCAGATGAGTCCAAGTATCTGGACAGTGCTACGCGATTTGCCCGGCGAATCATAGAAACCGCCGGTAAAGAGCAGGTCATTCTCAAATCGGTTTGTATAAACCATCACGAACAATCTCCGGTTTGCGTTTGTGCGAGTTGCCAGCTTCCCTTTTGTTACGACTGCGTCAAATCAGTTGGTATTCCCAGCGCCTATGTTTGTAAGGTTTGTGGATCAAACTGCCTGCCTTTTAAAGATGTGCTCGAGAAACTTAAATTGCTGCTGGATCAGCGAACCCCATTTGGCCGGAGCGATTTCAAAATGGCGCTGGCGTTTCCGTTTCAGGAGCCGGCTGTTTTTCTACTTCTATCAATCGTATATGGAGCGACCCTTTACACTGTTCCATTTCTCTGGTCGTCGAGCCCAATAGTGTTGTGGGGTGTGCTTGGGTTTCTGCCCGCGTTTGTTTCAACGTCGGTACTATTGGGTTGCGCATCAAAAATAATAGATCGGGTTGAACAAGGTCGCACAGATAGTAAGGGATTGCTGGACACGGTTTCTCTATTGGCAACAGTACCTGACATTGCTGTGCGAGGGCTAGCATTGCTCGCTTCTCTTTTGTGGCCGGCGATACTTGCTGCTTCCTTAAAATGGCCAGCGGACATCACAGCATGTGTCTCTGTCATCTGGGCAATACTTTATTATCCGCTCGCGCTAGGCGTTGTAACACTAAAGCAGTCCCCCTGGTCCGCAATCAATCCACTCGCCGGTTTGAGAGTACTAATCCAAATGGGCTCAAACTCGGCAGGTTTCATGGCGCGGTATGCACGAGTCGCTATCGTTGCTGGAGGACTCTTGTCGATACTTAAGATTAAGATTGCGCCTGAAGGATTCAATTTGATCGCATCTGTCTTCTTCGCTGTCCCTTTGGGTCTGGTGGTCAGCTATGCAAGCGCTATTACAGCGTTTCTTCTAGGCAGAGCTCTTTTCAAAGCAGAATCAATACAATAGCCTGAATGCTATTGTATTGCTTTCGATTCGTTTGTACATTCTGGACATGCCCCGAAACCCATATCTAAATCGAGTTGCGATCCAGGATCCGCGTCAGTTCTTTGGTCGCAAAAAGGAGGTCGGCAAGATCTTTTCGCGCCTGGCTTCATCGCGACCTCAATCGATTTCCATTGTGGGCGAACGTCGCATTGGCAAATCATCGCTCCTGCATTACATAAATGCTGATGAAGTTCGGTCGCAATATCTTGATTCGCCGGAAGCCTACATCTTTATCTTTTTGGATCTGCAACAGCGCCGCGATATGGACATGGCGAATTTCTTCAAGGCGTTTTTCGCGCCACTCAAACGACAGTTACCGGAAGATGAAGCAGAAACCCTGGAATCAGTCACTACCGAATTTGATTCGATTAAAGGGTTGCTGGAGCGTCTGCACTATCGCAATCGAAAACTGATCATTCTGCTGGACGAATTTGACGCAATCACGACGAATAACAAGTTTACGCTGGATTTCTACTCGTTCCTTAGATCGATTGCAAACAATTACAACGTCGCCTACATTACCTCGTCCGGCCGTGATTTGCAGGAACTCTGTCACACGCATCAAATAGCGGATTCGCCGTTCTTCAATATCTTCACTA
>DASRDY010000116.1:0-8460 GCA_035652355.1 Blastocatellia bacterium | reverse complement strand
GCTTAGACTTGGGATGAATGAATTTATTTTTCATCGGTAACCTCGCACTTACCCGGCAGGATTTTCCTGCGGGTCCGGTTGTTGAGGGATAAGTCTCTTTCGTCGGTTTCTTCGGCGCTCTCTCCAAAGTCGCAAACGGTCCAGATAAAGATAAACAACAGGCGTCGTATACAGTGTCAGTATCTGGCTGACTAGTAATCCGCCAACGATCGCGATTCCCAGCGGCCGCCGCATTTCAGAGCCGGTGCCGGTCGCAATGATCAATGGCATCGCCCCTAACATCGCTGCCATAGTGGTCATCAATATTGGGCGAAACCGCAAGAGGCACGCCTCAAAAATTGCATCTCTGGAATTTTTTCCTTCTATGCGTTCAGCGGCCAGGGCGAAGTCGATCATCATGATCGCGTTTTTTTTGACAATGCCAATCAGCAGGATTATTCCGATCAGCGCAATGATGGTCAGCTCTGTGTGGTAAAAGAGCAGCGCCAGCACCGCCCCAACACCGGCAGACGGTAACGTTGACAATATGGTGATCGGGTGAATGTAACTTTCGTAGAGAATCCCCAGCACGATGTAAACGGCCATTAAGGCAGTCGCAATCAGCATCGGCTCGCCAGACAACGATTGTTGATAGGCCTCAGCAGTACCGGAAAAACTTCCGTGGATTGATGCCGGCAGTCCAACGCGCTGTTCCATATTTGAGATTTCCTGTACGGCATCGCCTAACGCGACACCAGGATCGAGATTGAACGACAAAGTTATTGACGGGAACTGACCCGAATGGTTAATCGCCAGCGGCGCCGTTGATGACGCGTAATGGGCGACAGCGCTCAGCGGAATCTCACCCCCGGTGCTCGGATTTATGAAGATGGCTCTTAACCCTTCAGGGCTTTGCCAGTATTTCGGATCGACTTCCATGACGACGTGGTATTGATTCTGCGACCTGAACATCGTCGAAACCTGCCGCTGCCCGAATGCATCATAGAGAATCTGATCAATTGTCTGAGGCGAAATACCTAATCTTGATGCAGTCGATCGGTCATAGGTGATATCCACCTGGAGTCCGCCATTCTGCTGATCGGTGTTTACGTCGGTGAGACCCCTCAGCTTTCTCATTTCCTGGAGAAGAATCGGCGCCCACTTATTCAAATCATCCAGGTTGTCGCTCTGAATAGAATACTGATATTGCGCGTTGGTCGACCTGCCACCGACTCGCACGTCCTGTGTGGCTTGAAGAAAGAGGGTCGCGCCTGGAATTCTTGCTGTTTGCGGCCGTAATCTGGCGATAACGTCTGTTGCGCTGACTTTGCGTTCGTCGAGAGGCTTCAACGAAACAAACATTCGTCCGGTATTCGTTGCTCCTCCACCACCAGTAAAAGCTATGACCGAATCGACTGCCGGATCGTTCTTTACGATGTCGACAAACTGCGCCAGTTTTTGCCGCATTGATTGGTATGAAGCGTCCTGTGCTCCCTGAATTCCGCCGGCCAAACGCCCGGTATCCTGTTGCGGAAAAAATCCTTTTGGAACAACAATCAGCAGGTAAGCGTTGATGCCTATCGTAATCAGAAGAACTATCAGCGTAATTATCGGAACCCGGAGTACAGCGGTCAGGGTCCTTCGGTAAAACCCAACCATCGAGTCGAACCATCGTTCGCTCATCCGATACAATCGTCCGTGTTCTTCGGGGCGTTGGTGTTTCAGGAGGACAGAACATAACATCGGGGTGGTGGTCAAAGAAACGGCCAGTGAAACAAGAATCGCCACCGACAGAGTCACCGCAAATTCGCGAAATAAACGACCAATTATGCCGCCCATCAGTAATATCGGGATAAAAACGGCGACCAGCGAAATGCTCATCGACATTACCGTGAAACCAATTTCGGCAGAGCCTTTCAACGCCGCCTCTATCGGCCGCATTCCTTGTTCGAGATATCTTGTGATGTTTTCAATTACGACGATCGCGTCATCAACGACAAACCCGGTCGATATCGTTAATGCCATTAACGACAGATTGTCGAGCGAATACCCGGCCAGATACATCACTCCAAAGGTTCCGATCAAAGAAACTGGCACTGCCACGCTGGGAATGAATGTCGCCCTTGGATTTCTCAGGAAGATAAAGACAACCAGAATGACCAACCCAATCGATATCAACAGCGTAACTTCGACATCGTGAACCGAAGCACGAATAGTCGTCGTTTGATCTAATACAACGCGTAAATCGGTCGCGGCGGGCAGTCCAGCTTTTAGTTGCGGAATCGCCTGACGAACGTTATCTACTGTGTCAATGATATTCGCGCCGGGCTCCCGGAAAATTATGATCAGCACGGCGCGTTTTCCGTTCATCAGTCCGCCCGCGCGGACATCTTCAACTGAGTCCTGGACGTTCGCAAAATCGGCCAATTTGACTGCGTTTCCGCTGTGATAACCAATGATCAACTGACGATAGTTCGCTGCCTCCAATAACTGGTCATTCGTCGTGATATCCGATGTCGTCACATTGTTTGCGATCTGGCCTTTCGGAGTATTCGCGTTTTGCTGGCTGAGGGCAGTCCGCACATCCTCAAGATCGAGTCCGAAGGAATTGAGCCTGGTCGGATCAACATCGACTCTCACGGCAGGCAGGGCCCCGCCTCCGACGACAACTTGCCCGACGCCATCAACTTGTGAAAGCTTTTGCTGCATCACTGTAGACGCAATGTCGTAAAGATGTCCGGGATCGTAAGCATCCGAGGTCAGCGAGATGATCATGATCGGCGCGTCGGCCGGGTTAACTTTACGATAGCGAGGATTGCTGGGCAGATTCGCGGGCAAATTGCCACGTGCCGCATTTATCGCAGCCTGCACATCTCTCGCCGCGGCATTTATGTCTCGGCTGAGATCGAACTGCAGTGTAATGCTGGTTGAGTTAAGGCTGCTGGTCGAAGTCATCTCCGTCACGCCAGCGATGTGAGCAAACTGGCGCTCGAGTGGCGTTGCAACCGACGACGCCATGATCTCGGGGCTGGCGCCAGGCAAACCGGCTGAAACGGATACAGTCGGGAAATCAACTTGAGGCAGCGGCGACACCGGTAATAACCGGAAAGCTACCAATCCAGCCAATGTGATCGCGAACGTCAGCAAAACCGTAGCGACTCTTCGATGAATAAACGGGGAAGAAATACTCATTTCTTCTCCTCCGGCGGCGGTTCGTTTTTATGATCTTCGTCGCGAACTTCATTTTCCGGAGCCAGAGGTTTTGGCTCTTCTTCTGGAGGCAGTTTCGGACGCGGTTTCTCCTCCACATTGCCGCCTGTCTTCTCTTTGGCAATTCTCTCTTCAGTTTCGTACTCGGGGGCCGGACCTCTTCGTTCATGTGGTTCCGACTCTATTTCAGTGCCCTCAGATCCAGGTGGTGGTCCTTCGTGTCCATCCGGACGCGGCGTTTTCTTAGCGCGTCTGCGTGGCGAAAATCTGTTTGCCAGATTATCGAAGAAAATATAAATGACAGGCGTCGTATAGAGAGTCAACAACTGACTGACGATCAATCCGCCCACGATTGCTATTCCCAGCGGTCGGCGAAGCTCCGATCCTGTTCCTGAGCCAAGAGCCAGCGGCAAACCTCCGAGTAACGCCGCCATCGTTGTCATCATGATCGGGCGGAATCGGAGTAGCGATGCCTGGTAGATTGCTTCTTCAGATGTCTTTCCTTCTTTGCGCTCTGCTTCCAGCGCAAAGTCGATCATCATGATCGCGTTCTTTTTAACGATTCCTATCAGAAGGATGATTCCGATAATCGCAACTACACCAAGCTCTGTCCCAAAGAGCATTAACGCCAGAATGGCGCCGATACCGGCGGACGGCAATGTTGAGAGAATCGTAATCGGGTGAATGTAGCTTTCATAAAGAACACCGAGAACTATGTAGACGGTGATTATTGCGGCCAGAATCAGAATTGGCTCATTGGTAAGCGACGCCTGAAATGCTGCGGCCGTTCCTTGAAACGACGTTTGAACCGTATCAGGCATGTTCATCTCTTTCCTGATCTTGTCGATTGCGTCTGTCGCTTCGCCTAAAGATGCACCCGGTGCCAGATTGAACGAGATCGTAACGACAGGGAATTGTCCCTGATGGCTTATCAGTAGTGGCGCAGTTCGTGTTTCGAAGTGCGCAATAGCGCTCAGCGGAACGGGCTGACCTGTTGGAAGCGCGTTTGCCGGTGTTGCGCCCGCTGCTGTGCTAACACCAGCAGCTATTCCCGCTGAAGCACCGCCTTGTATATTAGCCGATGTAATTGATGGCCTGGTTGCAGGAGCTGTTGTGCGAGTAGCGACAGCCGTTAATTGATTGCCTTGAGTGCCACTCGTTGGTGTAGCAGGACTCGATAACCCAGATGCGGTACCTGCATTGCCGGCGCCTCCACCATTTGCACCTCCAGCGCCATTGCCGCCGCCAGATCCGCCTGCGCCACCGCCGCCGCCATTGCCGGCGTTAGTGATTGCCTGTCTTGCCACAGGAATTGAAACCGGATTTATAGGAGCAGGTAAGATTGAAGAACCACCACCAGTCGGCGTCTGTGCAGTGGTTCCAGTGCGTACGTAAATGTCCTGCAACCTGATCGGATTTTGTTGAAATTGAGGAGAAGCTTCCAAAACAACGTGATACTGGTTTAATTGCGTGAATAACGTCGATACCTGACGTTGACCAAATGCGTCGTAAAGTGTGTTGTCGATCTGTGTTGGAGTAATACCCAGCCGCGATGCTGTCTGGCGATCAATAACGATTGCGGTCTGTTGCCCCTGGTTCTGTTGATCGGTCGCAACGTCACGAAGCTCTGGCAGCGACTTTAATCTTTCCACAAACCTGTTTGTCCAGAGAGTCAATTCATTGGCGTTGGCATCTTCAATCGTATACTGGTACTGGGTTCGACTGACGCGATTCTCAACCGTCAGGTCCTGCACGGGTTGCATGTAGAGCGTGATTCCCTGAACATCTTCTAACTTCGGTTGCAGTCGTCGAATGATTTCGCTCGCGGTAATCTTTCTCTCGCTTAACGGCTTCAGGTTGATAAGAATTCGCCCGCTGTTCGGCGTAACATTATTGGCATCTACTCCTATGAATGAAGAGATATTGGCGACGGCCGGATCACTCAATATTACTTGTGCGAGTCGCTGTTGACGCTCGATCATTGACGGAAACGATGTGCGTTGCGGAGCTTCGGATATTGCCTGAATTAATCCTGTATCCTGAACCGGAAAGAACCCCTTTGGCACAACGAGGTATAAGAGAATCGTTACTACCAGAGTGCCGAGAGCGATCAGCAGAGTTATGCCCTGGAATCTGAGAACGAACTCCAGCGTTCGGCCGTAAAAAGCGATCACGCTCTCAAATGCTTTTTCGGACCAGTTATAAAATCGTCCGCGTTTTGATTCGTCCTGATGTTTCAACAGCTTCGCGCACATCATCGGCGTCAGCGTCAAAGAGACGACGGCGGAAACCAGAATGGTAACGCTCAACGTAATCGCGAATTCGCGAAAGAGTCGACCGACGATGTCACCCATGAACAGCAACGGAATTAACACTGCGATCAGCGATATTGTCAGAGATAAAATTGTGAAACCGATCTGCTCTGCGCCTTTCAGTGCCGCCTGTAGCGGCGACTCACCTTCTTCGATATAGCGCACGATGTTCTCGATCATCACAATCGCATCATCTACAACGAAGCCCGTAGAGATCGTCAGCGCCATCAGCGTGAGATTGTTCAGGCTATAACCGAGCAGATACATCACCGCGAACGTGCCTATCAAAGAAAGAGGCACCGCGACGGCCGGGATAATTGTCGCCGACAGCGTCCGCAAAAACAGGAAGATCACCATAACGACCAGTGCTACGGTCAAGATCAATTCGAACTCGACATCTTCGACTGAAGCGCGGATCGTCACGGTTCTGTCCGTTAACGTCTGAACATCGATTCCCTCAGGAAGATTGGTTTTTAGTTGAGGCAACAACTGCTCTATTCGATCTACTACCTGAATGATGTTTGCGCCGGGTTGTCGCTGGATGTTAACAATTACCGCAGGCACATCGTTCATCCAGGCCGCCTCTTTAGTGTTTTCTGCTCCGTCGATGACATTCGCTACCTGCGACAGTAAGACGGGAGCGCCATTGCGATATGCCACAACGGTCGACTTGTAATCTTTACTTGTCAGAAGTTGATCGTTCGCTCCGATTTGAAATGACTGTTGCGGACCGTCAAAACTGCCTTTTGCCTGATCGACGCTGGTTTGTTGTACCGCGGCTCTTACGTCCTCAAGGTTGATCCCATAGGACGACAACGCAGTAGGGTTCGCCTGTATGCGAACGGCAGGTCGCTGACCGCCACTGATGCTGACCAATCCTACTCCAGGCAATTGCGAAATCCTCTGAGCCAGCCGGGTGTCCGCCATGTCTTCGACGGTTGTCAGAGGAATAGACTTTGACGTAAGCGCAAGAGTAAGGATCGGCGCATCTGCCGGATTGGTCTTGCTGTAGATCGGCGGCGCTGGCAGGTCCTGCGGCAAAAACGTCTGTGCGCCATTGATAGCAGCTTGAATCTCCTGTTCAGCAACATCGATATCGAGGCTGAGGGTGAATTGCAGCGTAATCAGCGACAGACCGTCAGAGCTGGTCGAAGTCATCTGATTCAACCCAGGAACCTGACCGAACTGTCTTTCCAACGGCGCGGTTACTGAAGAAGCCATCACTTCGGGACTTGCGCCCGGATAGAAGGTAGTAACCTGGATTGTTGGATAATCGACTTCAGGCAAGGCCGATACTGGTAACTGCCTGAACCCTACGAAGCCAGCCAACAAGATCGCAGCCATCAACAGTGACGTGGCCACTGGACGAAGAATAAAGGTTCGTGAAGGGCTCACCGCTGACCTCCCGGTCCTCGACCACCACCACGTTGTCCGGATTGTGGGCTGTTTTGTTGATTATTCGGTTGGTTTGGTTGATTGCCCTGTTGTGCAGGTGGCTGTTGAGTGCCGTTTTGTTGACCACCCTGAGTCCCATTTTGCTGGCCATTACTTTGTTGCCCGGAACCATTATTTTGATTTTGCTCACCATTGTTCTGCTGCGCCTGATTGCTGCCGTTGCCTTGCTGGACCGTGACCTTCGCGCCATCCTGAAGTTTATCGAACCCTTCAGTGGCGACAACTTCACCAGGATTAACACCGTCAACGGCTGTGACATCTTCGTGCGAGATGCCAATCGTTACATTGCGTACCTTTGCAACATTGTCAGGACCGATTACATAAACAAATGCTGCATCGCCGTTGCGCTGAATCGCAGCGGTTGGGACAAGGGTGACACCGTGCTGTGTATCAATCAGCAGATGCGCATTCACAAATTGATTGGGAAAAAGTGCATTCCCTTCATTTCCAAATGTCGCTCTTATCCTGACTGTACCGGTGGTGGCATCGATTTGGTTATCAATGGCGGTAACGACGCCACTTCCCAGCTTGTTCAGTTGCGCGCGATCAAGAGCATCAACCGGCAGGCGCTTTCCTAATCGCAACTGGCTTTCTATCTTTGCCAGATAATCCTCGGCGACGCTGAAAACTACCGTGATGGGCTGCAATTGCGTAATAACCGCCAGTCCATTCGCATCGGCAGCGTGAACTATGTTGCCGGGATCCAACAGTCGCAATCCCACTCGACCGGTGATTGGCGATGTTATAGTGCAATACTGAAGATTCACCCGAGCATTCTGAATCTGCCCCTCATCAATTTTTAAAGTACCCTCATCTTCATGAACAGTGGCCTGCTGTATATCCAGAGTCTGCTTTGGTATTGCATTTCTTGCATAAGCTTCTCTGAAACGTGCCAGATCAATATATGCTTCATCAAGGAGTGCTTTATCGCGATCGTATTGGCCCTGCGCCTGTAGCAGTTGTGCTTGAAAGAGTCGGGGATCGATTTCGGCAAGAACGGTGCCCTGACGAACGATCTCTCCTTCCTTGTAATTTACTTTTAATAATTCTCCGTCAACGCGCGACCTGACCGTCACTGTATAAACCGGCGTTACATAACCAAGAGCGTTGACATACTCACCAATATCGCCTTTTTGAGCAGTTGCGACTGTAATCGGTACAGCACGTGGCGCCTGTTGTGATTGCCCTCGCCCCTGCTTTGTTTCGCCGCCGGTTCTTCCGCCTTGCCGCTGAAAGAAAAAAAATCCACTGACACTTAAGATTGCAACGCCAAGCAGAACGACACGCTGTCGCCTCCTGCGTGGCCGAACAACTGTATTCGACTCGGATGGGCCGTTAGGATTAACTGTGCTCATTCAAAAACTTAACTTAACCCCAGTCTTGAGTTGATTAGGCGGAAATGATGTTTACGTGACGCAAATTGTGCCACAACAGTTTCAGCCTAATCGCATTCCACAATCCTTGCCAGGATCGGGAGAATACCCGATCCACAAACAGTTGCCAG
>DASRDY010000115.1:0-3221 GCA_035652355.1 Blastocatellia bacterium | reverse complement strand
GCGTGGCCAAATGATCCAAATGCGCTTCCAGCATCGGTAGATTAATGGGACCTCTTTCGTCCTGCCACGCGTGACTGTCCTCTTCTAGCTGGGTCATTGTTGCAACAAGCTCGAACTTCCGATTAATTGATTCAAGCCCGGATAATTCCTTAAGGAAAGCAGCCTCCTCCGGGCGACGATTAGAATAGAAGAGGGAAAGATGGTGAGAACTCTTATCGTTGGCCGCTTGCAGCACAATGCTTCGGAACGGCGTTATCCCAATTCCGCCCGTCAGGAAAACGGCTGGAATGTCCGGATTGTCGTGAAGAGTCAGTTCGCCAAATGGACCTTCGATCTTAACCTCAGCGCCGACCGCCATCGTCCGCAGAGTCCGCTTGAAGGCTGAGTTGCGTACACGAGTGGCTATTATTAGATCTCGTTCATACGGAGCACTGGCGATAGAGAACACGCGGCTATTTCCTTGAGCATCGGATTCCGGTGGGTCAATCAAGGTCAAATCGATGGTCTGGCCTGGTTTGAAATAAAAATCATCAGGTTTCTCGAAATGAAATGCCATCGTTTCCCTGGCGATCTCCTGACGAGACTTAAGCTTTACTGTGTAAGTAGGCATCTATTCCATTCTTCCAGGTCTATTTTGATCCACGACGTTATTTCATTAAGCAACCGGAAGGAATTAGACCTGGACCGTCGCGGTATTCTTTAGAGTACGTTAATTAGATAGCATATGCCGTTCTTTACTGGACGGTATTCGTTGGAGGAGAGTTCTCGATTCTTTGGAGATCAAAACAAGAGTGAAGGCATCCGTTCTGCCCCGGAGTTGCTTGGTTCTGGCCTGACTCAGTTAATTCAAGCTATGCAATTTCCGCGCCCGGTCTAATACCGAACAGCGAGAAAGCTGAATTTATTATATCGTGCATTTGATGCAATGCATGTCTTGCAGTTCCTTTGCATTTCGTTTCCGTTACCGACTTTCAGCCCAGTCATTTTAAGGCAACTGCGGACAAGCATAGCGATATCCTGGCTGAGAGGAAAAGGAGCTTCTTATGCAACTTCCCAAAGATCGGATTCTCCTGGTAGAGGACAATAATGACACGCAGACGATGCTGGTATTTCTCCTGGGGGATGCTGGCTACGAGGTAGCTCCGGCCGGCACCTGTGCCGAGGCATTCCAGTTAGCTGAAAGCGAGTTGTTCGATTTATATATGATTGATGGGCTGCTTCCGGACGGCACCGGTCTCGACCTCTGCCGGAAACTGCACCACTACAATCCGCGGATGCCAATAGTGTTTCATTCAGCCCTGACTTACGAGACGGATAAGCAGCAAGCTTATGCAGCCGGGGCACAGGATTACCTTGCCAAACCTGCCGACATGGATGAGATCTCCGCTACCATCGCACGATTGCTAAACCGGAAAACAATGCAGGCGATTTGAGGATAGTCATAAATTCAGGAGCCGGTTGACGGAGGCCGTTGGCGTTCTCCTTGTCGATCGTTTCCGACAACCTTGTTGATGAAATTAGGTGCTTAGACATGAATCATTCTGAAGTATGGACGGTGTCGATATGATGAGTCAGGTTAACAATATTAAGCAAAAAGAGCTGGAAAACCGAAATTTGATAATTTCCGAAATCCGTTACCGGCGGCTATTTGAAGCGGCCAGAGATGGAATACTTATTCTCGACGTCGCTAGCCGCAAGATCGTTGACGCGAATCCGTTCATGACGGAGTTGATGGGTTTCTCGAAGGAAGAGCTGCTGGGAAAGGAACTGTGGGAAATCGGCTTACTCAAGGATGCCGAAGCCAGCCAGACTGCTTTTCTTAAATTGGAGAGGGAAGGTTATATCCGCTATGAACACTTGCCTTTTCAAACTAAAGGAGGAAAGCATTGGGACGTAGAGTGTGTCTGCAATATTTATCAGGAAGACAATCAACAAGTCATCCAGTGCAACATTCGCGACATAACCCAGCGAAAGTTAGCGGAGGCAGAGCTCGAGAAGCTAATGATTCGGGAAAAGGCCCTGCGCCTCGAAGCTGAAGAGGCTACCCGGACCAAAGACCTCTTTCTTGCCATAATCTCTCACGAGCTTCGCACCCCTTTAAACGCAATTGTCGGTTGGACATACCTGCTGCGCACCGGCCGCATGGATGACAAAGGTCAGACACGCGCTCTTGAAGTAATAGAGCGCAATGCTAACCTGCAGACCAGGCTAATCGATGACCTGCTTGATTCATCAAGAATTATTGCCGGTCATCTTCGCATTCACTCGGGCCCGCTCGATCTCAGGACTATTATCAACCTTGCCGTTGACTCCACCCGGACTGTCGCTCATGACAAATTTATTCAAATCCGGTCTCATTTAGATTCTGATGTGGGACAAGTCTCAGGCGATCCGAGCCGATTGCAACAGGTGATCACTAATCTGCTGTCAAACGCCGTTAAATTCACTCCCAATGGCGGGAGCGTGGAGGTATTGCTGGAACGAGTGAACTCCGACGCGCGGATTACCGTGACAGATACGGGCATCGGGTTCAGTAATGATTTCCTCCCCCATGCCTTTGACCTTTTCCGCCAGGCCGATAGCTCAAGCACGAGATCACAGAACGGGCTTGGATTGGGGTTAACGATCGCGCGAAAGATTATAGATATGCACGGCGGAACTCTGCGCGCCGAGAACAGAGAAGATAAGCAAGGCGCATCTCTCATATTAAGCCTCCCCCTCATAGAAATCGACAACGAGAATTCACAGCTATCCGGATCCCAGCCGAATGAACGGTCAAATGATGAAGATTTTCCGCCTGAAATAGCGGGCTTGCGAATCCTGATAGTTGACGATGAGCCTGCATCGCTTGAGATGCTTGAAACCTTATTGAATCATTGGGGCGCAAAGGTCAGAACAAGTGACTCTGCCCTTGCCGCCCTGGAATTACTGCAGCAATGGAAGCCCGACATGTTGTTGAGCGATATTGCGATGCCGGAAAGAGATGGCAATTGGCTCATAGCAAATATACGGAAGATTGAGAACACGAATGGCGGCCGAATCCCGGCGATTGCCGTGACAGCATACCTCAGCGTTGAAGATCGTGAAGGTATATTGGCAATGGGCTATGACGGAATTGTGTCAAAACCGATAAAGCCATCCCAATTGCTAACCGCGATATCGAGGCTCACAAAAAACAGTAGGACGGAAGGAATAGGCCGAAATCCTGCCACCGGCCTTGG
>DASRDY010000114.1:0-3223 GCA_035652355.1 Blastocatellia bacterium | reverse complement strand
TTCGTCGTGAATATCTTTGAGAACAGGATCAGTGGTTACGCGCTGTCCGTCGAAATAATAAATACCGTCGTCGGCCGTGCCTATCCAGAGCTTTTCGTCGCCATCTGAATACAGGCTGACTACGTTTCGCTGTTTGGGATCAGTCGCGTCAAGCGGCCATAGTAGAACTCTACTGCCGCCGTCCAGCTTTTCCAGTCCCCGGCCGAAACCAGCCATATATATAGCGCCGCGAAAATGCGTTATTGCACGAACGCTCTCGCCGCCGGTCGTGTTGTCGGGATTTTTTTCGACCTTTGCGAACTTGTACCAGCCCAACAGCGAGAACGGATCGTTCGTTTCAGCATAAAGCCCGCCTGCAGTGCCGATCAGGATATGACCAGATTCATCTTCGTTTATCGAATGAATTGTCTTGCCCGTCAAATCTTCGACAGGTTTCCAGCCTCCGACCAGAGGATCGCGCGTAAACAACCCCCGATTCGTGCCACACCATTCGCGGCCATCTTTGGCTTTGTAGAGTGCGCGTACAAAATTGCTCTCCGCTCTGTCCGAAACGGATTCTATCCGTGGACTATGAGGATCGTAACGGCATACTCCTCGGTCAGTGCCGAACCAGATGACGCCTTCGCGATCCACGAAGATTGAGAGAATAGAATTTGACCGCAATCCACCAGCAGTATTTTCAAATGTGAAATGTTCCGCCGGTCGTCCGTCTCTGAGGTGAAAAGCTCCCTGACCGTCGGTCGCTATCCACAGATCGCCTTGTTTGTCTTGTGCCAGCGCTTTCACTGCGCCGGTTTCAACATCGACTTTTTCGGGGCGCAGGATGTTATCGCTGATATAGAGTCCACTGTCGCCTCTCGATGCGTCTGCGCCAAACCACAGATGTCCCCTTGCATCGAAGAAAGTTGTGTTGACGAAAAACGACCTTGGATGACTGACAATTTCCTTGATGTCATTGCCATCGAGCGAGAGCAAACCTCTGCCTCTCGTTCCTAATATGATGTCGTCTTTTGTTTGGCTCAGACTCGTAATCACAAGAGGATTGCCCACGGTATTGTTGCTGGTCGTTTCCTGTCTCAGCAGTGGAGTATCTGTTGGTCCAATCACGTGAGCGTTTAATAGCCCATCACTTTGTGGAGAGCAGATGAAAATCGTGCCTTGCTCACTGGCTATAACGGTGTGCGCGCGATCAGGCATTATGAAAGCTGTGATTGCCTTATTGCCCGTTTCAGTAACAGGTTTGAAACGACTGGAAATCAATCTGGCCGCGCCAGTGTCAGTTCCAACCCAAAGCGTTCCATCTTCGCCGACCTTAAGCGCCAGAACTTTTCCTTGTGGCAGACCTGGCTCAACTACTTTCTGGATTCTTCGTCCATCGTATTTGGCAAGTCCGCTGTCTGTCCCGAACCACATGATGCCGTCGTTATCCTGCGCAATTGCGCGGACATGGTTTGACGGTAATCCGTGGAACAGGTTGAGAGAGCCCCACTGATGAATATTTAACGTAGATGGCGTCGGAGTTATCTCGCCGGATTCCTGCCCGAAAGACGTGGCAAGTGAGAGCAACAAGAGGATGGAGAGAATCTTGAAACGCAATCCGTTGTCCACCTTCCGATATGCGTTACTTTGAATGTGATTTCTGTTCTTCTAAAAAGCGCTTTTGGTCGCGCTCGATCCAGGATTCCAGGTCTTTTGCGGCCTTTTCCAGTTCGTCACTGTTGATGAGACCACGTCGCAAGGCCTCGCAAAACGCACGAGTCCTGATGTTGTATGCCAGCTTGTCGTAAGCCTCGTGCGGAGTTCCTTCCGGCGTCGACACAAACAGCTTTTCATAAAGCGTCGCCAATCGGCTTTCAACTCCGCGTTGAGAAAGACTGCATTTTCGCGCAATTGCCCAATTCGAAAGCCCCAATGCAAGATAATAGAGCGCCTCTGCCTCAAACTCAGTCAACAGCGGACGTTTGAATGAATCCTTAAAAGCAGGATCGATCATGTCCGCGCCATCTTCCAGAACCGAAGCGACGAAACGCAAAAACCGCGATTCCGGATTGTTCTTTTGAATGAATCCGTAGGCTGGCGGAGGTTGAACCGATTTCACTATCTTGCGAATTTCGTTGATATAGATTTCGTGCGGAAACTGAGTCCAGAAGATAACCCTCGCGGTCGGGAATTCGCGCCAGATAGCCTTTGCTGCCTTGACTCCGGATAGTCCCGGCATCTGAATATCGAGTACGCAAAGCGACGGTTTGTGCGCGAGCGCCAGCTTGACGGTCTCTTCACCGTCCCTTGCTTCGATCACAGGCGCGAATTCAGAGAACTCGCGCTCCAGCAGATCGCGCAGGTAATGTCGTTGTGCTTCGTTATCTTCTGCAATAAGAATAGGCATATATACCCGAGATTAAACAACTAACTTCTTCATAATATTAGTACAAACCCGGATTTTACAGAAATGTGGCTAGCCACACTCGCCGAATGAGTGGTCGCCCCTTCGCTACCTGAGGCCGGAACAACACCGAATCGTTGTTGCCCGCGTTACAAAAATCCATTGCTGGGACGATACTCCCCGCAGATGAGAAGGAACACAGCAAATCGGGCGCAGATTAGCGGACAGAAGTTCGGCGGTTCGACGCGCTTTGCGTTTCGTTTTAAGGCCGGCCGGTTGGTCATCCTGTTAATTTTTCTGGCGGTTCCTGCTATATCGAAAACAAAAAGAATTAATTACTCAATCGAGGATCCCGGCGGAAGAGCGATGCGGAATTTCTATGCTTCGCTCTTAAGAACGGCGACTTCCTCTAACGACGGTAACCGTCCGGCAATCACCCGGATCATTCATTACGGAGACTCACACATTGCGGCGGACATTCTGACCGGCGCTCTTCGCCAGGATTTCAAAACAGATTTTGGGAATGCTGGCCCGGGCTTCATCCTCGCTGGTCGACCCTGGTCATATTATGCGCCCGGCGGGGTCAGAAGCGGTACAAGCCCGGGCTGGCACATAACAGGATTGCGCCAGTCCGATTTAATTGCAGATGGAAAGTATGGTTTGGCCGGGATCAGCTTCACTGCAGAGAAGGCAGGTGAATCGGTAAACCTAACTGCGGATTGCCAATCGTTCGACATCTATTTTCTGAGTCAACCACAAGGCGGCGATATTGAGGTTCGGCTGGATGGCTTCGTCAGCATTCCTCGTTTCAGCCTGGACTCCGCGAATTACAAGGCGACT
>DASRDY010000113.1:0-1206 GCA_035652355.1 Blastocatellia bacterium | reverse complement strand
GCATCGCCGATCGCCCCTATTTTGAATCCTTGTTTCTGCAGTGTTGCCGCGAGTTTATGCGCAGCTCCGACTACACCGCTTCCATTCTCAACATCGACGTGCAGAGTCGACGGAACAATTTCAGCGACAACCACCGGATTCGCTGACGGTTCTGGTACGGGCGGCGCGATCAGCATCGTACGAACGAGCCGCGCTTTGGCTTCTTGATCGGGAACAATCGCATCGCCACCATCAGCCAAGATCTGGTCGGCAACGTAAGGCACTTGCGCCTGGTGCATTTGCTGCGGGCCAATATCCGAAAAATAACTGGCGAGTATGAACAATTGGTTTTGCGTCAGATTTGTCGTGACGTTGTTGTGAACAATGTTTATCAATTGACCGAGGTGCAGCAATGTGTTGATCTTATCACCCTTGATTTTATCGACCATCGCCCGAACGACTTGATCTTGCCGTTCCAACCTGCACGGATCCCCGCACCAGTCGTGCCGAAACCGTGCATACCCGACGGCTTGATCTCCGTTAAGATGCTGCAGACCAGGCTTGAGATGAATGTACAGATGCCCCCACGTATCGACGTAATCCAAATTGCTCTCATTGGTACATTCGTGATGCATGAGGCAATCCGAATCTTTGACATCGACATTGATTCCGCCGATCGCGCTAATGATATCCTTCATCGAATTAATCCGAAGAATGACGTATTTATCAAAGCCCGGGATCCCGAGCCATTGAGAAATCACCGATTGCGCTTCTTTAATACCACCTTCAGACTGCGCTTCGTTGATCTTTGCTTCCCGACCGTTCGGCAACGTCGCCTCCATGTCTCGGGGAACCGACAACACATAGGCTTGTTTGTGCGCAAAATCGAGATTGATCGCTTTGATAACATCACTGCGCGATTGAGTTGAATACTCTTCGTCTTTTCCGTTGTAATCATAGTCAAGACCGACGACGAGGATGCGCAGATTATTTTTCCGGAAAACCTGCTGCGGCGTTGGAACGAAGGGTTCCGTCACGACTTGCAATGGATTCTTATGTTGCGTGATGGAGAAGCCGACAATAACCGCGACCAGCCCGGCGAGAAGCACGGCACAAACAGCCAGGATTCGTTTGACGATAGAAGGTTTCGTCCGAACGGAATCGTCCGGCGCTAAATGCTTAGCCAATGACTGTGCGCTCCTTTATAGTATTATCGATAGTTGATAA
>DASRDY010000112.1:0-11161 GCA_035652355.1 Blastocatellia bacterium | reverse complement strand
ACCACATCCCTCCGTAAAATGCGCCAATTAACAAGCCGCAGAAGAGAAGCGCTAAAACAATCCGTTTGGTTAAGCTGGATACGCCCGTTGCAATTGAGGTGGCATCAGAAAAGGGTGGAGTTGGACCCGTACTCGCGAATTGAGTGTCGGCTATGCCGCCTCCAACAGGAACCGTAATTCGCGCGCGACTGCCAGGCAGATTCAAAGCCTGGGTTTCGCCGGTATTGTTTCCTAACTTGGTCGTCAGGCGCGATTGTTTAAATACCTGTGTGCCGTTTTGTTTGCCTTTACGAGCAGTCTGCAAAGTTGCGTCATCATCAGCGTGGCCGCCAAGGCGTACTACAACTGCTGTAAGATTATCGTCTGCTCCTCGGCTATAGCAGCGATTTTTCAGTTCCTGGCAAATTTGCTGGGGCGATGCGGGCGACGACAGCAATTCCTTTAATTCGGCGTCGGGGATATGACCTGTGATTCCATCGGAACAGAGCAGGAAGGTATCGCCATCATTTGCTTTTATGTGGCTGAACTCCGGTTCTACTTCAGGCTCGATCCCAATCGCGCGATTGATGACGTGTTTCATTGGGTGATCCTGGGCTTCCTGTTCGGTCATCTGCCCTGCGCGAATCGCATCTTCCACGACAGTGTGATCAGTGGTTTCCTGCGTCAGTCTATTTTTGCTGAATCTGTACACGCGGCTGTCACCGACGTGCGCGATCAGTGCCGATTTGTCGTCGATCCAGACCAGCGCGACAGTCGTTGCCATTCCTCGCATTCCGCTGTCACGGCTGGCCAGATCGAATATGTCGTGATTGACTCTCTGAAGAGCGAGCTCGATGAAATCCTCTTTGTCGCCAACGGGAGAGCCGTTAACGCTCTTTGCCAGGGCGTCGACAACCATCTGACTGGCAACCTCGCCCGAATTATGTCCACCTACGCCATCGCAGACGGCGAACAACCCGCTGTCAGACAGCGCCAGCAAGCGGTCTTCATTGAGCGTTCGCCGTGGGTTCAATCCGCGATCTGTTACTGTGCCGACTCGTAGCTCCATAATGGCTTCGCTGGTTATTAGATGCTGTTAACCGCCCCGACTAAGCTGTGCTTGCCAAATTGTTCTCTTGCAGGTTCACTACCTTGTTTTTCTCTCAATCGCTCTGATTCATTTCGATGAGAGATCGCCAACAGTATTCCCACCATCACAAACGATGTTACCAGCGACGATCCCCCGTGACTGACAAAAGGCAACGTGATACCGGTCATCGGCAACAGGCGAATTACTCCTCCAATGTTCACTATCGCCTGCAGCCCCAGAAATCCGGTGATCCCCGCCGCCAAAAGCTTTGTAAACATATCCCTTGAATCTCTGGCTGTGCGGATACCTGTCATTACCAAAGCCAATAAAGCCCCGATGACAATTATTCCCCCAAGCAGCCCCAACTCTTCACCGATAGCTGCGTAGATGAAGTCGGAGTCAGATACTGGAACAACCTCGGGAAATCCAAGACCGAGTCCCGATCCAAATATGTGACCTCTGCTGATGCCGAATAGTGCCTGAGCTAGTTGAGATGATTGATCAAACCACGCGTCAAGGTTCGAAATCACCTGGCCGTGATATGCTTTCTGAATCTCATTAGCGAAAGGCTGCCACCATGCGACGCCTGGATCAGGTGGTTGCCAAAGGTTCCACCACAGATAGAATCGCAGTTTGATTCGGTTAGGCAGACCAATTCCAAAATAAAATACAGGCATAAAGACCAGCGACATCAAACTGCCGTAAACCATCAGAGGTGTTCGTCTGACAGTGACGAAGAATAGCAAAGCATAGACGCCATAAAAGACCAGCATCTGCCCGAAATCGCTCAAAGCAAAAAACGGCAGCGCCGGCAGCATAGCGATTGCGATCAACGGCAAAAGAAATCGTCCAGACGGTAATCCCCACCTCGTCCTCGATAAATTTCGATAATTGTCGGCCAACACACCGGCGAAGCTGAACAGGAACAAGATCTTCACCGGTTCCCACGGCGTTGTGCCGAAAATCTTTCCGGCTCTTGCCAGGAACAAAACTGCGAACGTAAAAGGGACCAAGGTTGCGACGCCGATTACCAGACTGCTGCGCTGAATCAAGAGCAATACATCATCGCGTTTCATGAAAAGATAGGCCACCGCCAGGCCAAGCATTCCCAGCAATGGCATATAAGTAAATTCTGAAAACAGGATTTGGCCGAGCGTAAAAGTCCGATTGAGAACGCTGGTCTTCGGTTGCGGCAAATGGTCCCGGTCAGTTGTCCCAAAGAGCGCCTTCAGCTTTGTATCATCGTAAGCTGTTTTTATATTGCGCATCTTTATCACTTGCATCTTGGCTTCGCGCGTGTCGACCTTTTCGTTAATGTGCCTGGCGCCGTATTCAGGGTCGGAAAATAATCGGTATTGAGCTACCGTCCCGACTGTGAACAGGATCATCATCGCCGTAAAAAGTGTGAAATCAGCTTTGCAGCGTTGCGTCCTGAGCAGCCAAACGAAAACAGCAAGCAGCGGTACAAACAGCAATACATCGCGCGCGCCCATCATCAAGTTCGGCGTGTAGCCTCGAAGCTGGCCGGCAATCACTATAGCCGCGAAGCCAACCAGGCTCATCGCAACCAGCGCCAGCATTATCATAAAATGTATGGAGGGTTTTATTTTCATCTCACAGTCCCTCCGGGCGCTTTCTTTCCATTCTTTGTTTGCGGTTTGTTAGCGGGTTGAGTTGCAGGAGCATTAGCGAATAAACCAAGTTGTGAAGCTCGAATTACGATCTCTTTGGCTATCGGCGCGGCTGATTTTGCTCCCTGACCACCCGCTTCGACGACCACCGCAAAGGCTATCTTCGGATTTTCGTATGGGGCGAATCCAATAAACCAGCCATCGACCTGGCCGGTTGTCACTGTGTACTCTCTGCCTTTTTCATCCTGGCGTTTTACTGGTTGACGAGTTTTGGGATCGAACACGCGCACGTCGCGGTCCGCCGTTCCGGTCTTACCAGCGACGTTTACGGGACAACCATTAAATGCCCCCGCCGCTGTTCCGTTAGTGACTACCAATCGCATCATTTGTCGCAGGTGAGCTGCAGCCGGCGCGGGCAGAAACGTTCCGCGTATTTTTGTCTCGCCGCCCGTAGTGAATTTAAGATAAGGGATATTACCGTCAGGTCGAGCGACGGCCGCTGCCAGAATCGCCATTTCAAGCACCGTAATGCTGTCATAACCCTGGCCAAACGATTGAAGAGCGATGTCGTATGGTGTCACCTTTGACGTCAAATTCATCTGACTCTGCGGCGGCGCGAAGACACTGTTAAAATCCTTTTGTATTGCTGGATCGACCGACCAGATATTTGGATCGCCTCTGACCGCTGCGTTGTCAGGATCGATTGACAACCCGAGCGCCTGTGCGTGCTGGGCTATCGTGCTTTTTCCAAGAGCCAGCCCAAGCTGCGCGAAATATTGATTACAGGACACTTTGAATGCATCCTCGAATCCGATGTGTCCGTGGACTTCGCCTTCATAATCGTTGATTGCGCGACCGGAACCTGGCGGAGTAAAACCTTCGTGTTTGCACTCGAAAACCAGATTTGTTTTGCCTTCGGCTACCGCAACTGCCGCAATGAAAGTCTTAAACGTGGACCCGGGCCGATAGTAAAACTCTAGAGCGCGATTGACTGTCGGGCTAATTTCGGGAAAGTGGTCGTGTTCGTAAAGCTGCTTGTCCTTAGTCTCATTATCAAGCTTTACGGACGGATCGAACGTCGGCCAGGATGTCATCGCCAGAACTTCACCAGTGGTTACATCGACGACAACCGCAGCGCCAGCCTTCTTGCCTTGAAACTGCTGCGCGACATCTCTTTGCAAGTCGGCGACGATTGAAGTTTGAATATCTTTGCCGACCGGAAGAGTCGAAACCAGTTCGTTGTAGGCGCTGACAGGTTGCGTGAGAATAGCGTTGAACGCCTGTTCGATTCCGCCGCGGCCAGTTGGATTGCTCGTTAAATGGGCTGCGGCCGGTCCCAGCGGATAAACTCTGTCGATCGTGGATCCATTGAAGCGATAACGCGCCAGCGCGGAATCGGGGTTGTTGCTTCGGTCGTAGACCCAGCCACGCAATCCACCCTCATCCAGACGAAGATTTCTTCGGTCACGACCGTTCATCAAGGAGACATACTTGTCATTCGAGCTAACAGGTCCCGCCGCGAACAGAGACCAGTACCCGTGGAATCCCACCGCAACGATGCAGATTGCGCCGAAGATAAATCTGATAACGTTAAGCCATTTATTAGTGGCAGCAGGACCAATATCTCCTGCGGGGACGTTGTCTTTTGTGGTCGACGGTCGCCGACGCGCGAGCGTGGCATAGACCGGAACAAGCGTTATCAGTAAAAGACCGAGAATAAAAATCAGGCTCAGAATGTATGGAAGAATCATAAAGAACGGCAGGTTATCCTTTGCCTTTGGCGGACCTTATAGATTGCCGGTCCGCAGTAAGAGGGAAGCCGTATCAGACCTCCAGTCTGACCTCGACTTCGCCAAACCCTATCACATCGCCAATATCGACAACTTCGCGTCCTCTGACGGCTTTATTGTTCACAAATGTTCCGTTCGATGACCCGACATCGGCAACAATCAGTTTGCCATCTTGCGTCAAAGCAATCGTCGAATGGAATTTGGATACGCTGCGATCGTCTATGACGATATCGTTGTCTCTACCGCGACCGACGGTGACGGGCTGGCCGCCTAAACGAAGCTTGTTTAAAGTCTGATCCAGTGAAAAGCGCGAGTTAACCGAGCGCAATCGCAGCGGCAATCTGCCAGAAGGCGAAAGGTCACTTCTGCTGGCCTCTGGACGAATTGCCGAAGCGCCGGCGACCGTTTGAACGACCGGGCTGGCAAATGTTGCACGGACCATCGGCGAAGCAACCAGAGGGTCGTACGAAACTTTCAGACTAATCGCCGATTCTGTTGAATATCGTCGATTCAAAATGTGCTCTTTTGCGACTTGCTCTAATTCCTGTTTCAGGGCTTTCAATTCCGGCTGTTCAAATTGCGCGAAAGTGTTGTAATCGAGGAGGACCGAAATCAAATGAGGAGCGACCGTCGAAAGTCCGCTAACGTGATCTTCGCGCAGTCCGTTATCGATTGCTTTTTGAACTGACGGCGAGAGGCGATTGGATAATTCCCGAGCCGAAGGCTTTCCCGCAGGTCCTTTCCCGCCGTGCAGGAGTTTGTCAAAAGCCGCACCGGTACGGTCAAAGAACTTTCTCAGGTTCGTTTCCAGCGACAGTAATGGGTTCACGCTCAACTCCTCTGCCGCGCCTCTACCGGGGACTTACGAAAAAGGAAGCGCATTCGTTTAATCTTTTTGTGTCAGTATTCTACCAAGAGTTTCCGGTACGTGGAAGCAGCCCGGCAAATTATTGGAAGGAAAAGGAAAAGAGTGTTTCAGACAAATACCGCGAAGACCTCGTTTGACAGTGCCAGACCTTCGCGAGTGAGCCGGATTGTATCGCCGTCTATTTCAAGTACCTTTGCTTCGAGAAACTTATCCAGATCGTCTTTATATTCGGAAACAATGTCTACCCCGTATGTTTCCTGGAAATACGTCAGGTCTATACCTGACATGCGTCGCAAACCGAGGAAAATGGCTTCCTGCATGAGTTCTCGTTCGCTGAGCGGGGTAATTTCGCTGATTGCCTTGCCTGTGGTTAGGATTAGTTCGATGTATTGTTTGGGGGGCTTAACATTCCACCAGCGCGATTGACCATCATAGGCGTGCGCCCCACAGCCAAAACCATAATAAGGAACATCCGACCAGTACTTCAGGTTGTGTCTGGACCGATATTCCGGACCGCAAGCAAAATTGGAAATCTCGTATTGAGCCAAATCTGCTTCCGCTGCTGCGTCGATCAATTCATAGTACATCTGCACGCTCAACTCGTCGTCCGGTCGAGCGACTTCACCTCGGTTGACTTGATGAAAAAGAGAAGTTCCTTCGTGAACTTCCAGCATATAAACCGAGACGTGATCGGTTTGCAGCTTTAACGCTTCGGAAACATTGAATCGCCAGTCATCAATTGTTTGATACGGCAAGCCTGCAATTAGATCGATGCTGATGTTTTCAAAGCCACCGTCGCGCAGCATCTTCACTGAAGTACGAGCATCTTCGGCTGAATGAATTCGGCCGATGAAGGTTAGCTCGCGATCAATAAATGACTGGACGCCGAGGCTGGCTCGGTTGATACCGGCTTTGCGGTATGCCGCGACCTTTTCAGGCGTGATGGTACCCGGATTAATCTCGACTGTGATCTCGGTATCTTTGCTAACATCAAAGTTGGCTCGACAGGCATTCAAAACCGAGATCAACTCTTGGGCCGGCAAGATCGACGGCGTGCCTCCGCCAAAGAAGATGCTGTCGACATTCTTTCCTGCAATGCTTTTGTCTGAAAGCTCAATCTCCCGGCAAAGCGCTCCGACGTATTGTGAGCCTTGAACAGAATCATAATCGCCTGAATTAAAGGCACAGTAAGTGCATTTTGTCCGACAGTATGGAATATGGATGTAAATGCCCGCAGGTGTCACTGCAAAAGTATAACAGATCGCCTGATATAAATACTTTCCCGTCGTGGGAACTTGCTGTCGGTTCCGGTATCTATAATTGTTAAAGAGCTCGCTTGTTCAGGAGGTTCTTAATGCCACCATCAAATCTGGAAGCTGGTTCACCGATCAAGCCCAACCAAGGTGAGCAAGCTCTCGTTGAGTTTCTTGGAACAATCGAGCTGCCGCCTTTGCCAAGCCCGCGTGCTGTGCGAATATTGGATGTGCTGGATGCTGTTTACAGCGACCATCCTGTTGCAATCGAAGTTAAAAAAAGACCTGAGATAACCATCGACACTCAGTTGCCTGTAGTAAAGGCCGTATCAACTAACTCTGAAAATAGCTTGAGCAAGACGGAAATCGATCCGGGAGAGGAACTTTCACCTTCATTATCTGCAAGAGTCGGATTCAAACTTGCGCTTTTTTCCAGCATTTCATCCATTGTTGGCTGGATCGCGATTCTGCTATCGATGGACGAAACTGGTGGTGTTCTTTTTCTTTGCTGCGAATTTCTGGCGATCTGCTTTGCGCTCGCAGGCATCGGACGTCGGGTTGACAAACCTGAAACGACTACACTCAGGATGATTGGACTTGCCTTCAGCATCGGCTGGCTGCCGATTATAGGACTGGTCTTCATAGGTTGGCCCTTGTTCGTTATCATAGCAATAATCGGCGTGATCTGGTTTTTGTGCAGCCTTGCGAATGAAGACAGTCGCAGCGAAGTGCTCAATATCAATTAGGCCTTGAATTCCCGAAGTATAATTAATTACCAATCATACGATCAGGAGATACTATGAGCACCGTTTCACCGTCCGAAGAGTCTAGCCACATTCAGTCATCCTTAATCGAATGGCAGTCCAGTCCTATAGATGGAGTTTCATACAAACGTCTTAGGTCCTGTTCAGAGTCTGGAGAACAGACTGCTTTGATCAGATTTGCGCCGGGCACAAAGTTCCCCGCGCACAATCATCCGGCCGGAGAACAGGTATATGTAATCGAGGGAGAGTTGCAGGTTGGCAAATATCACCTGGTTGCTGGCGATTATCTTTACACTCCGCCTGATGGAAAGCATGCAGCCTCGACAAAAGATGGATGTCTGTTTCTGGTAACGGTGCCGAAAGCGATCGAGATTCTTTGAAAGCTGTCAATGCACCTGCTGCATCTGGTTCAGAAATTCCTGCGGACGCACAAAGCCGGTTATCCGAGGATCGTTCAACAGATTTCCTTTTGAATCAATGAACAGCACCGTTGGGGCGCCAGGAATCTGGCTTTCCTGGACAAATTTGGCCAGTTCGCCTGTCGGTGGATTGGTTAAGTCTGCTTTCATAGCAACGAATCTGGAAGATTCTGCTCTGACTTTGGGATCGATGAAAGTCTCGCGGTCGAGTTCGTGACACGGAACGCACCAGTCGGCTGAAAAATCTATTACCACCGGTCTGCCTTCTGCTTTAGCGCTGGCCAACAGGGTAGTGTCGAACGACTTCCAATCTATCGATGGCGGAACCGGACTCGGCCACAGGATGTAAAGTCCAACAACAACTGCAAACCCCGCAACTCCGCGCAATGCCCAGTTAAACCATACGGGCTTGCTTCGAAAGCTATCAAAGACCAGCACTCCTGCGGCGACTATTATGTAAACACCGATCACTCTGACCATGTTCACATATTTGCCCAGGACCGGCATCAGGAAATAGAGAGCCATACCGAGTAGTATAAGCCCGAAGAGTTTTCTTACCTTGATCATCCATTCGCCAGAGCGCGGAAGACTCTTTGCCGCGCCTGAAAACGCGCCCAAAAAGAGGTAGGGAAGTCCAAGTCCCATCGCAAGCACGAAGAAGAAGAGAAAACCACGACTGGCGCTGCCAACGTTGCTAACATAGGTCAAAAGCCCCAGGACAAATGGCCCGATGCAGGGCGCCGCGATAAATCCCATCAGCAATCCCATTATCAACGCGCCGAGAATGCCGGAAGTCGATTCCACGCTTTTGTTCAGAACTCGATTAAAGCCACTTGGCAGGTTGAATTCATAGACACCGAACATCGACAAAGACAGCGCGACCATCACGCCGGCGATTACTATCAGTGTGATCGGGTGTTGTAATGCAGCGCCAAAAATACCGCCTGTAGTCGCTGCGATAACCCCAAGAGTAGAAAACGTAATGGCGATGCCTATCACATAAACCGCGGCCATTAACAACGTGCGGCTGACCCGCCCTTCGCCCTGGCCGCCGAAATAACTGATCGTTATCGGTATCAACGGATAGACACACGGAGTAAAACTTAGAAGCAATCCTGTGCCGAATATGCCAAGCAACGTCAGGAACAAACCGCGCTCGTTGATTTTGCGCTCGATGTCGGTTTGCTTCGTGGGTTTCTGTTGGTCGCCCGAAAGCTCTCTAACTGGCCCCAGATCTGGTGTTACCGGTGCCCCTGGATCCGAGTCAGCCGTGGGAGTTGACGGAGACTCCTGCGAAGTCGGACTTTTCGCGGACGCATCACTCTTTGGCTTGTCTGCTGGTTTATCGTTTTGACCGGTTGCTGCGTCATGCTTTGAAGCTTGAGCAGAAACAGTAACTGGAACCTGAAACTTAACCGTCGCTGGGGCAAGGCAGAACTTATCATTGCAGGCTTGTGTATGGAAGCTGCCCTCGACCGTTCCGCCTGCGAAATCCTTTGCTGCCTTAACGGGAATCTTGAATACCACGTGTCCGGCAAAAACGGACAGCTCGTCCGGAGAAAACGCGAACTTCTCCATCAGCGGTTTCGGATAAACCGCCGCGCTATAGGTAAGCCCCGTGAACGGACTTAACTCGACCTGTGTCGGCTGAAGGAAATCCTGAAGCGGCTTGTTCGAGTTGATATGAAAGCCTTCTTTTATGTCGACCGACACTACCACGTTGAACGATTTTCCGGCTTGAACACTCGGGCTATCTGTCTGAGCCTGCACGGTTACGACGGAACTGCTGCGGCCCTGGGCGCTTGCCGTGGAAATGATTGCCAGTAACAAAAATGCAAGTGAAACCAGCGTGAGGAGATATCGTTTTGGCATATGTATAGAAACTATTGAAATGTATTCAAATTCAATCCTGAAATTCGTCTGCAAGTTCTCTTGCTCAGAACCTATAAACTTCAGAGCCAGGTCTTTATTCCACGGCTATACCTGCGGTACAGGCGCTATTTTCTTTTCTGATTATCCAGTTCTTTCGGATTTATGAAAACGCCCTCCACTTCGCTCATCAATAGATACCAGTAGACCGGGTCGCTGCCGTGGCGTTCGTATCTTAATGTAACCATATTGTCGTCGACCTTTTCGACGACGCCTGCTGGATCAAGACCGCTCTTTGTTCGAAGCACGATCCACTTGTCCTGGTATTTCTTTAACAAGTCTTTCATACATAATCCCCCTTCTGACGACGTTCGCACGTTGCGGAACTTCAGTCCAGCGGTGCGTTTAAATAATATCATGTCAGTGCGTTCGCTTCACGGCATGAGCATTGTTAATATACCTGGCCTCTTACTTTGTTTCCCTCGTTTTTGCTAAGCTTAAGAGGCGGGTTTGCAGGAGGTCTTCGTCGTATGTTCTGGCGAAGCTCGAGGATTTGAGCAATTGAAGTTCAAACTTGGAGGTTGCTATGCCGACTTACATCGTCAAAATCCAGGGTGAATTCGAGGTTACACAAGCTGTAACGGCAGATACCGAGGACGAAGCCAGAGACAAGGCCAAGCAGGGACTTGGCGAGACGATCACGACAAAGCCACACAACGAGCTTGAAGTTGTTTCGATCAAAGTAATGTGATCGTCTGAGCGGTAGCTCGCTCGACCGTTGAAATCAAGATTACCTGCTGCACGACCGGACGAAGTTCGTCGTTGCGACATTGTTGTGTTTAATAGGAAGCACTAACTAACAAACCGGCAGTTACTCCAGTGGTTTTGAAGATATTTTGAAGAATGGCTGTTTCTCGCTTTCCCAATCCAAAATACGCAGAAACTTACGAAGGCATTCTCGCCGTCGGAGGACACCTGACAACCGACTTCCTGCTCGAAGCCTATTCCAATGGAATATTCCCATGGCCTATTGACGGTCTTCCGCTTACCTGGTTTTGCCCCGAAGAACGGGCTGTTCTTGAGTTCGCCGATTTGCATATTCCAAAGAGTCTTGCGAAAGCACGCAAAAAATCAAACCTCCGCTTCACAATCGATAAAGATTTTCCTGGCGTAATCACGGCTTGCGCCAGAGTAAGACGACCAGGTCAAAGCGGCACCTGGATAACACCTGAAATGCTGCGCGCATATTGCGAGTTGCATCGTCTCGGTCACGTTCACAGCGCCGAAGCCTGGGATGGCGACAAACTTGTAGGCGGCATCTACGGCGTTGATGCCAACGGCACGTTTACCGGAGAGAGCATGTTTCATCTGCGCCCATACGCGTCGAAGCTTGCCTTGTTACACCTCATCGACCACTTAAAATGTCGGGGACTCGACTGGCTCGATATTCAAGTTATGACACCCCATATGGAAGCTATGGGTGCAAAGAGCATTTCTC
>DASRDY010000111.1:0-7156 GCA_035652355.1 Blastocatellia bacterium | reverse complement strand
TTTTCCAATACAGGCAAGCTAAAGCTTGTACTATGAACTTGAGAAATAATCAGAATGCAAGCAATAGTTTTCGATGGAAATCTGAAACTTCAGGAAGTGCCGCGTCCGTCTAACTCAGACGAAGCGATCATAAAAGTTTCTCGTGTCGGGATCTGCAACACGGATATCGAGATAATCCAGGGATACGCGGGCTTCAACGGAATATTAGGCCACGAATTTGTCGGCGTGGTCGAATCGGCTCCAAACGACGACTTTGTTGGTGAACGCGTGGTCGGCGAGATCAACGCTGGTTGCGGAGTGTGCGATCTCTGCGCAGGTGGTGACTCGCGCCATTGCCCGAACCGTACCGTTCTGGGAATAGTCAATCGCAGCGGCGCAATGGCCGAATACATTTCATTGCCTGTTAGCAACCTTCTGTCAGTACCTGAATCGGTCTCCGACGAAGAAGCCGTGTTCACCGAACCATTGGCGGCCGCGTGTGAAATACTCGAACAGATCAGGGTATCGCCTAGCCACAAAGTGGCGGTTATCGGGGACGGCAAATTAGGGTTGTTGATCGCTCAGGTCCTTGATACGACCGGTTGTAATCTCACTCACATTGGCAAACACGCAAATAAACTGGAGATCACTGCCCAAAGAGGTATCCCAACGCTTCTCGTTGATGAGGCGAAAGGTCGATTTGACTCAGACTTCGACATAGTGGTTGAGGCAAGCGGTGCCGGCAGCGGATTCAAATTGGCCCAGGAAATTGTTCGGCCGCGCGGAACAATTGTTATGAAATCTACCATTCATGGCGACGTTCCGTTCGATGCCGCCAGAATTATCGTAAACGAGATTACCCTGATTGGTTCGCGGTGTGGGCGTTTTGAAAATGCGCTTGCACTTCTCGAACAGGGAAAAGTAGACGTCAAACCTCTTATCTCAAAAACATTTCCTTTATCCGATGGCGTGGAAGCAATAAATTATGCTCAGCAGTCAGGTATTATGAAGGTGCAACTTACAACTTAGGGATGCTGTTTAACGGCAGATTTAACTTTGAATAAAAATGTTGATTCCTATCTATGAAACTATGAGATAATTACAGAACCCCGACTTTTGAAGTTTTACGTTGCCCGGCTACGGTGGGTCATGTTCAAACAAATCATCGTTTGGCTACGGCCGAATTCATCAGCCCGGAAAAGCCTGCATCCGATACTGCTGCTGTTGCTATCAATCTGGCTGTTGTGTGTCTACAGGTCAGGCGCGCAAGCCGCTGGTTATCCGGAATCTTCTACGCAGACTCAAGAACGGCGAAACGCTGCTGGAACCAATGTGCCCGAAAATGCGATCACGCCGCTGACACTTAATGTTCCGGTTGAGCGCAACATTTCCGGTTTGGAGACCCATAGCTATCAAATTACGGCAGCAGCCGGACAGTTCATCGGCGTGAACGTAAAACAACATGGGGTCGATGTTTTCGAACGGCTGTACGGTCCGGACGGGAAATTCATCACAGAATACAATTTCGAGACAAGACTCGACGGTGAAGAGAAAGCAAACTTTGTTGCCGAGACGGCCGGAGTTTACCGTGTGGACATTAAATGCAGGTACAAGGGTTCCGCCGGCAACTATGAAGTTCTTGTGTCGGAAATCCGCCCTGCCACTGAGCATGATCGCCTGCTGCCGGAAGCGTGCAGACTGATCAATCAAGCGCTTGATCTTCGTGATTTAAACAAGTATGACGAGGCTATGACTCTGGCGACGCGGGCATTGGAGCTGACTGAAAAGGACCTCGGTCCGAATGACCCTTATGTGGCCTATGTCCTGGCCGTGTTAGGTTCATTGTATTTCGACAAAGGCGATTTTCCTCAGGCAGAACAAGTCGGATTGCGTGGTTTGGAAATCGACAAGAAAGCGCTGGGACTTGGGCATCCGCAAACGGCAGAATCGATGGGACTGCTGGGCGTTCTTTATGAAACAACCGGTCAGTTCGCAAAAGCAGAAGACTTGTTTCAACAATCCAGTGACATAACCGAAAAGGTTTTCGGTCCGGACCATCCCCGAATGGTAGGCGCTCTCGTGCACAGCGCACTGGTCCACACCAATATAGGAGACAGGGCGCGCGCCGAGCGCGAACTGCTTCGCGCGATTGAGATTGCAGACAAGACTTTGGAACCGGATGATTTAGTACTCAGAGACGCCTTAAACAATCTTGGCTTAACCTATGTCTATGATAAAGAATACGACCGTGGTGAGCCGTATCTGGAGCGTGCGTTGGCAATTGGGGAAAAGAAATTCGGCCCCGACAGCAGCGAGCTTTCAATGGCGCTGCAAAACCTTGGTCTTATAGCTCAACAACAGAAAAAAGACTACCCGCGAGCGCTCGACTTATACTGGCGAGCAGAGAAAAACCTCGAGAAATCTATCGGACCGGATCATCCCAGGGTCACTGCTATTCTCAACAACATTGCAAATATCTACAAATCGCAGGGCAATTATGCGAAAGCCATAGAATTACACCAGCGTATCGAGGCATTATCAGAGAAGACGCTGGGTCCCTATCACGCCAGGACCATTATAAGTCTGGGCAATATAGCCAGAACATACGCCGCGATGGGCGACATCTCAAATGCAATAAAATATGAAAAGCTGACAGATGAAGCCCTGGAAAAACATATTGAATTGAATGTGGTTATCGGTTCAGAGCGCCAAAAGCTGGCCTTCTTTGATGTTTGGTCCAATCGCACCGATCGCACGATATCGCTGCATGTGAATTCAGCGCCAAACGATGCTACCGCCCGTGACCTGGCATTAACGGATATTTTGCAGCGCAAAGGACGGGTGTTGGACGCCATGGCGGACAGTCTGGGGACATTGCGCCAGCGACTAAGCACGGACGACAGAACTCTACTCGACCAGTTGAATGCGACGACCGCGCAACTGGCCAAGCTGGCCTTAAATGGGCCAGGTAAAGTATCGCCTGAAGAATATCAACGGCAACTAACGTCATTGACCGACCAGAAGGAAAAACTCGAAGCCGATATCAGTAGACGCAGCTCAGAGTTCCGCGCACAGTCACAACCTGTCACTCTTGATACAGTTCGTGCTGCGATTCCCGGCAACGCGGCGCTGGTTGAATTTGCTGTTTATAGTCCGTTTAATCCGAAAATCGATCCTACTAGTGATGCTTTTGGCGAGCCACATTACATCGTTTACATACTGCGACCGCAGGGCGAAGTGCAATGGCGAGAGCTTGGTCCAGCCAAAGATATTGACGATCGGATCGACGCGTTTAGACAAGCCTTGAGCGATCCGTTGCGCGGCGATGTTCAGCAACTTGCCCGAAAGGTTGACGAAAAGGTCTTTCGACCTGTCCGGGATATTTTGGGCAACACACCACAACTGCTGATTTCTCCGGACGGCGAGCTGAATTTGGTTCCATTCGCGGCGCTGGTTGATGAGCGCGGACATTATCAGGTTGAACGTTACTCTTTCGCCTATCTAACCAGCGGTCGAGATCTTCTTCGATTGCAGGTACAACGAGAGAGTAAGAGCTCACCCGTTGTCGTTGCCGATCCGACTTTTGGGGCACCAGCTCTCACGGGCTCAAGCGGCTCTGCGCAAGTTGATTATTCTCAGGTTTTCTTTGGGCCTCTTCCAGGCGTTACCGAGGAAGTAAGAGAGCTCAAAGGATTGTTGCCCGAAGCGACATTTCTTACCAAAGAACAAGCAACGAAGGCCGCGTTGAAAAAGCTTAATGGCCCAAAGGTTCTACACATAGCGACTCATGGATTCTTTTTGCAGGATAAAGAGCAATCTCAAGCAAGTAATCAAACTTCTACACGAGCAAAAGAGGCGACGCGACTTGGCAAGGTGATCGGCTATTCTGATAATCCACTGATGCGTTCCGGGTTGGCACTGGCAGGAGCAAATCAATCCAGTAAAGGGAACACAGATGGGATTATGACAGCGCTTGAGGCTGCTGGTCTTGATCTTTGGGGCACAAAGCTGGTTGTCCTGTCAGCCTGCGATACCGGAGTAGGAGAGATAAAAAACGGTGATGGCGTTTATGGTTTGCGACGCGCTTTCGTGCTGGCTGGCGCCGAAAGTCAGGTGATGAGTTTGTGGGCTGTTTCAGATCGCAGTACGCGTGATCTGATAGTTGGGTATTATCAGGGATTGTTGCAAGGCGCGGGCAGGGGCGAAGCTCTTCGTCAGGTCCAGTTGCGAATGCTAAAAGACAAAAGCCGCAGCCATCCATACTATTGGGCCAGTTTTATTCAGACTGGCGAATGGGCCAACCTGGAGGGAAAGCGTTGAATGGCTTCGGCGCTGACTTCAGCATCATTCACCAGACTTCTCACAAGTCTTGATTCGGATCCCGAACGCGCCGGAGAAAAATACGAGGACCTGCGCCGCACATTAATTAGATTCTTTGAGTGGCGCGGCGCCCCCTTTCCCGAGGATCATACCGACGAGACTTTCAACAGAATTGCGCGAAAACTGTGCGAAGGAATCGAAATCAAAAACATCAGCGCGTACTCCTATGAAGTTGGCCGACTGGTTTATCTGGAGACCCTGAAAGGAAAAGACAGCAAGCGCGAGCCGCTGCAGACGGACTTGGCCGACAAGTCTCAAACCGACATCGAGCATCGACTCGATCTGGAAAAACGGCTGCTTTGTCTTGAGCAATGTTTGGACAACCTCCCGGTTGAGAGTCGAACCTTAATAGTCGAGTATTATCAGGAGGACAAGCGTGATCGGATCGAACGACGCAAGGTGTTGGCCGAAGAGCTGGGACTTCAGCGCGAAGCGCTTGCAAACCGCGCGCAGAGGCTTCGGGACAAGCTCGAGCGTTGCGTGACAATCTGTTCTAACAAGAAAAGTGCGATATGAAACCTTCTGATTCGCCACTGACTATTGGAGGTCTTGTGTAAGGCGACTGCATGCAGTCAGAAACGGCCCAGAACGAGCGATGACTAATTCGGACGAGTTGTTGACACAATACCTGCTTGGCGAGCTTCCGGAATCCGAGCAATCTCGATTGGAAGAACGTTACTTCAATGATCCAAAGACCTTTGAGCAAATTGTCCAGCTCGAGGCAGACCTGATTGATAGCTACAATCGTGGCAAGCTTCCTCCGGAGCTGCGCTTGCGTTTCGAGCGCGCTTACCTTTCCAACCCTGATCGTTCTGATCGCGTGAAATTCAGCGCGGCTTTGACTACCAACCTGGATCAACGATTACATCCCCCAACAGTCCAGCCGGTGCCCGTTGATCGCGATTCGTGGTGGAGAAGGCTGTTTGTGCCCACGACTCATAGGGCGCTTGCATTTTCCATGGCGTTGGCGCTGTTATTGGTGTCAACGGCTACACTTTGGTTTTGGGTTCAGACCAGGCGTCTTCAGCAGCAGTTGGCCAATGCTCGTGCAGAGGAAAACGTCCAGGAGCAGCGTTCACGTGAAGTCCAACGGGAATTAAACGACGCACGATCAAAGGCAGATCAGCTAAGTGCTGAACTGGAGCACGCGCAAAGCGAGAATAACTCTCAAACTGTTCCCACTTCACCGCGGACTCAGCCATCGGCTATAGCTACACTCGTTTTGATGATAAGCGGAGTTCGTGGTTCCGAAACAGGTGCTGCTCCAAGGCTGATTATTCACAAAGACACGCAGCAGGTCCGACTGCAATTAAGGCTTCACGATACCGAATTCCCAAACTATATCCTGGTCTTAAATAAGGTCGGCGGTAATGAGGTCTATTACGGCCATCGAGCTAAACCTGCTGGCAAATCGGCCGCAGATTTCGTCATTACGCTGCCAGCCGCAAAACTCAGTGCTGGTGATTTCCTGTTGACTTTAAAAGGACAGACTGCAGCCGGCGACATTGAAGATCTGAGTCAATCGCTGTTTCGCGTTGAACGAGACTGAAAGAGTTATCAATTAATACATTCACATCCTTTGGCGGAATCTTCGCCGCCTTTTCAGATAGCCGGCCAAAATTAGAAGACTCCCGCAATATTTGAAATGACGCTACATTAGAAAAGCGCCTAACGTGCCAGCGCCGACCCGGTTGCTTTGAATCACAAAAAGGTGTGACGATCATCACTTCGTTAAAGGCGTAGACTATCTATACTTCGATCCGGGCAAGAAAGGACCGTTTCCGACTTGCTGGCGAGCAACGGACTGTGCCAAAACAAAAAAAGGCACGGTTCCGAGGCGTTTTCTAACTGACAGGTCCCCGACCTGTTAGTTAAGCGGAGGTCCAAGCAGGGCTTTAAATGGCTCGGATTGGAGTTGGCATGACGTTTTCGAGCTTCAGCCGCCTGCGCCTATGGCTGCTGTTGGTGCTGGTGTCTCTGGTAATTGGCGCAGGCGTTGTTCGGATGGCGGCAGCGCAAGCAACCAGGCGAACTGACTACACTCTGTTTCCACACCGCGAAGCGGCTCACCGCAAAGATTGTTCTGTCTGTCACAAGTTCCCATCTGCAAACTGGAAGGAAGTTCGCAAGGCGGATGAAGCTTTTCCGGACCAGACAGATTTCCCACAGCATCAGGCTTGTATAGGTTGTCATCAGACCCAATTCTTTCAGGGGAAGAAACCGGAAATATGTTCTAACTGCCACGTAAATCCTTCGCCAAAAGACAGTACTCGATTTCCGTTTCCCAGTCTTGGCGAGAAGTTTGACGAATCAGAGAAAGGCCGCCGCGAGTTTCCGCAATTCACTGTCGGGTTTCCGCACGAAAAGCATAAAGACTTCTTCGACAAATGCGACGCTTGTCACCAGGTCTATAAACCACAGGGCGATTCAAAGGAAGAATTCGTCACGCCTCCACCAAAGGATCTGGCCGACGGCGCGTTCTGGTTGCGCAAGGGGACCTTTATGGCCGCCCCGCGAACTCACGCGCAATGTTTCACATGCCATACGCCGGAAGGAACTCCGGCATCATCGCAATGCGCCGTGTGCCACAAGCTTCGTCCGGATGGTGGCCGAACACCAGGCAACGCGCCCGACGACTTCGACTCCAAAACCGTCAGTCGCATGGGAATTACGGATAAGTACGCGCTGCTGAAGTGGAGTCGCCGCGAGGTCAGCAAATTCCAGCATGATCATCCCGTGCACTCAACCATAGCCTGTACCGATTGTCACGATATCAGCAAGCTGAACACGGCCGACG
>DASRDY010000110.1:0-22071 GCA_035652355.1 Blastocatellia bacterium | reverse complement strand
AGGATGCAGGCAAGATCCTTGCGCTTCCAGAATAATTAATCGGCGGATCTTTCTGTAGACCCCGTCATCGCTTCCAGATTAAGAGCTTTGTCCAACTGCTCGGAAGTGAGAAGGTTTTGTTCCAGCACCACCTCTCGAATCGACTTACCGGTCTTCAGCGATTCCTTTGCAACTGCCGCCGCTTTCTCATAACCGATCAGCGGATTGAGAACAGTGACGTTGGTAATACTGTTTTCTGCATAGAATCTGCAGCGGTCTACATTTGCG
Source organism: Blastocatellia bacterium (assembly GCA_035652355.1). Lineage (GTDB taxonomy): Bacteria > Acidobacteriota > Blastocatellia > DASRDY01 > DASRDY01 > DASRDY01. Next base: position 21,804 of record DASRDY010000110.1, on the reverse strand, counting down.
GTTATGCCGGCGACGCACTTTGTTGCGAAAACACGTGTGGCATTCGACATTACTTCGATAGCCTGCAGGAGATTGTAGGCGATCACCGGCATCATCACGTTCAGCTCCAGTTGTCCGGCCTGAGCCGCCATCGCGACAGTGGCGTCGTTTCCGCAAACATGGAAACAGACCATGTTAAGCATCTCTGCCATAACCGGATTGACCTTTCCGGGCATAATCGACGATCCCGGCTGCATCGCAGGCAGATGAATTTCACCAAGACCTGTCTTTGGCCCCGATTCCATCAGTCGAAAATCGTTCGCCAGTTTGATCAGATCCAGAGCCAGATTGCGCAATGCACCCGAAAGATTCGCGAAAGGCGCCATGCTCTGCATCGCCGCCATCAGATTGCGGGCTGGTTTCAGGTCAAGACCGAGAGCTTTGCTCAATTCCTTTGCCATTTCTGCGCTGTATTTCGGATGAGTATTCAGACCCGTACCTGCTGCTGATCCTCCGATGCCTAAATGGCCGAGATCATCGGCGGCGAATTTAATTCGATCTCGATGCTGCCTGACGATTTCCGCATAAGCGCCAAATTCCTGTCCCAATCGTACCGGCACGGCGTCCTGCAGGTGTGTTCGACCAGACTTGATCACAGGCTCGAACTCTTTTCCTTTTTTCGCCAGCTCTTCTTGCAGGATGGCCAGGGATTTGAAAAGATCCTGGCAAAGCATCAACGCCGCCAGGCGAATCGCGGTAGGAATGACATCGTTTGTCGATTGAGCTTTGTTTACGTCGTCGTTCGGGTGAACCATTTTATAATCGCCACGCTTGCCGCCGTGCATCTCGATTGCGCGGTTTGCCAGGACTTCGTTGGTATTCATATTGTGCGAGGTTCCAGCGCCGGCTTGAAATACGTCAACGACGAACTGATCACGCAGGTTACCGCCGAGCACTTCGTCCGCGGCTGTCACTATCATGTCCGCCACTTCCTGTTTTAATTGCCCCAGCCGAGCATTGACAATAGCCGCGGCTCTTTTCACGTGAACGGTGGCATCAATGAACGCGGGCAGCGGGCGAAGACCGCTTATCGGGAAATTAACAACCGCGCGTTGTGTTTGCACGCCGTAATAAGAATTGACGGGAACTTCCAAATCTCCCAGCGAATCATGTTCGATTCGTGTTTCCATTGAGTATCCTCCATAAGTGCTGGCATTAGCGCTGGCCAAGTATTAATAATAAAAACTTCGAACGAGAGCAAATACTAGATTTCAGCGGTGCGGTCAAGGAAAGTGGCGCCGAAAAGTGGCGCAGACATTCAGTCTGCGCTAGGTGTCGGGCGGCCAATTCCTAGCAAGCCGAATCTCAATTCACCGACCAGCGCAGACTGAATGTCTGCGCCACTTTGTTGGCTGGCAACACGGCGTTGCAATAGCTAGAATGAGTTTATGTCGTTCTCAGAAAGGTACTCACGGCAGATAATTTTTCCAGGCATCGGAGAATCCGGCCAGAAAGCTTTGCTAAATGGTCGCGCCACCATCATTGGCTGCGGCGCGCTGGGCGCAATGCAGGCAGAGATGCTGGCAAGAGCTGGTGTTGGACACCTGCGCATAATCGACCGTGATTTTGTCGAGTTTTCAAACTTGCAGCGGCAGATAATGTTCACCGAACAGGACGCGATCGACCGATTGCCGAAAGCGATTGCCTGCGAAAAACGCATTACCTCTATTAACTCTGACATATCGCTCGAAGCCATCGTGGCTGACGTTAATCAATCGAACATAGAATCATTCGTCGCCGGCAGCGATGTTGTCCTTGACGGAACTGACAATTTTGAAACCCGTTATTTGATTAACGACGCCTGTGTGAAAAACAATGTGCCCTGGATATACGGCGCAGCAGTCGGCGCGCACGGTTTGACAATGACTATCAGACCTCGTCAAACTCCTTGTTTGCGCTGCGTGTTTGAAGATGCTCCGGCGCCGGGCACATTTCCCACTTGCGACACCGGAGGAATTATTCTTCCAATAATCGCCCAGGTAACCGCTGTGCAAGTTTCAGAGGCTTTGAAGATTATCACAAGCCAGCTCGATCTGTTGCACAATGGGCTGCTTCAATTTGATTTATGGCAGTACTCGCAAAGCCGGGTGAAACTTGATAACGCCCCTAATGACGACTGTCCGACTTGCAAGCGCGGCGAGTATCCGTTCCTGAACGCAGCTCGCGTCCAAAGTACGACCACCTTATGCGGACGGAACAGCGTCCAGATAAATAATTCCAATGGTGGAAAGCTGGACTTATCCGAACTCGCTAACCGCTTAAATACAAGCGGCGAGGTTTTCTTCAACAAGTACCTGCTGCGGTTCAAGGTCGGTGAATACGAAATGACGATCTTTCCCGATGCCCGAGGGATAATAAAAGGAACCAGTGACATCTCTGTCGCCCGTTCTTTATACGCAAGATATATTGGAGCATAGAATTCCATCGATGACCATCTATCTCGATAACGCTTCGACCAGCTTTCCAAAACCTGAATCCGTTTACCGCCGAATGACGGAGTTCCTGCGGGAGTCGGGCGCTAATCCGGGAAGAGCTGGTCATAAAATGGCAGTACAGGCAGAGCGCGAGATTGATCTTGTCAGGCTAAAAATTGCCAGGTTGATCGGGGCGAAGGAACCGCGTCAAGTTGTCTTCACGCTGAACGGAACGGACGCGTTGAATATCGCCATCAAAGGTATAGTCAAGGAAGGCGATCACGTTATTACCTCTACGCTTGAACACAATTCGGTCTCGCGTCCCCTGGAGCAATTGCGCGTCAACAACGTTGTTTCTGTCAACAAGGTTGGTTTTGATTCGAGTGGCCAGATCGATCCTGACGACATCAGAAACGCGATTCAACCCACTACGCGATTGATTATCCTTACACACGCTTCAAATGTAATAGGCACGATTCAGCCGGTTACCGAAATCGGCGAAATTGCCAGAAATCACAACCTGCTCTTCCTTGTTGATGCTGCCCAAACAGCAGGTTGCCTGCAGATTGACATCGAACGTTCGAATATAGATCTGCTTGCCGCGCCGGGACATAAAAGTCTGCTTGGTCCACCCGGAACCGGTTTTCTCTACGTTGGACCACGTGCTGCCGAGGTCATTCGCCCGATCAGAGAAGGCGGCACCGGAGGAGATTCTGCTTCTAAACTTCAGCCGGAGGAATTCCCGTTTCGTCTGGAAGGCGGCACACCGAACACATCGGGCATAGCAGGTCTGGGCGCGGGTATTGATTTCATTGATGGACGTGGACTTGAACAAATCCGCCAGTATGACCAATCGCTTATTTCGACAGTGCTAAACCGGTTGACTGAGATGGAAGGAGTGACCGTTTATCCGAACAATTTGTCTTCAGACCGTGTCGGCGTCGCCTCATTTAATGTCAAAGGGTTCAGTCCCGCTGAACTGGGGAACATTCTTGATGAGTCTTTTGACATAGCGGTACGAACCGGTTTGCACTGCGCCCCATATCTGCACCAGTCAATTGGAACTTTTCCTGAAGGGTCGGTACGCGCGAGCGTAAATCCCTTGTCAACGGCTGAGGACGTGAACGCGCTTTGCAATGCGATAGATGAAATTCTTAAGTCATGACTTGCATTTGACGCAGATAAGCCGATTTGTTATTGATAAATTGTGAAATTGGCGCTAGATTTTTCCGCGTTTTTCTAATGCTCGTAATTTGTAACAGAATCAAGTATCGGACCGTTAAATATTGGGAAGATACTGAATAACAAATTTCTCGGAGGTGTGCCGGTGCCAAGTGGTAATTGCCCTGAATGTGAAGCCGAAGTCCACGTCGACGAAGATACAGATAAAGGCGATGTCGTGTCGTGTCCCGATTGCGGCGTCGAACTGGAAGTCGTCGGTCTGGATCCAATCGAACTCGATATTGCCCCGGAAGAAGACGAAGACTGGAGCGAATAGTTACAGTTATGCCTCGGAATGCGAGATCAAACCGAAATCGTATTCCGAGGCTCATCCTTTTTCTTTCTGTTTACGAGCAAACACAGTCGAATCCGCTCTTGTTTTAGTTGCCAAATTCTCTTGACGACTCTCGGTGAGGCTCGTTTTGTAAACTGTTAAAGAGTACAATTCCCCTGAACGCCCCTTAAGCCTAATCCAGTAACGCAAAGATGAAGTACATTATCGCCGGCACTGCCGGCCACATCGATCACGGCAAAACCGCTCTGGTCAAAGCTCTGACCGGTATCGATGCTGACCGCCTGAAAGAAGAAAAACAGCGTGGTATCACTATTGATATTGGATTCGCCGATCTGGCTGTTGGCGATCTGCGGTTCGGCTTTGTCGATGTGCCTGGGCACGAACGTTTTATCAAAAACATGCTGGCAGGAGCACACGGTCTGGATCTGGTGATGCTGGTGATTGCCGCCGATGAATCGTTGATGCCGCAGACTCGCGAACACTTTGATATATGCCGCCTGCTTCATATTAAATCCGGGCTGATCGTTATAACCAAAATAGACATGGTTGATAACGACATGAAGGAACTGGTTCGCGACGAAGTCCGGGAGTTGGTCAAAGATTCTTTCCTTGAACACGCGCCCATGATTTTTGTCAGCTCAAAAACCGGAGAAGGAATCGACCAGTTAAAGAAAGAACTTGAATCGCTTGGTTCCACAGTTGCAGCAAAGACAATCGACGCAGTCCCGCGTCTGCCGATCGACCGGGTTTTCACAATCAAAGGCTTTGGCACGGTTGTAACCGGGACCATGATTGCCGGATCGGTGAAAGCCGGAGATGAAGTCGAATTGTTGCCGAGCGGACGTCGTGTTCGCGTTCGTAATATTCAGGTCCACAACGCCACGGTTGAGCATGCAAGGGCTGGTCAAAGGACTGCCATCAACCTGCAGGGGATCGATCACGACGAAGTCGAGCGCGGACATACAATGGTACCAGCAGGCAGGCTGCGTGAAACGTCGATGCTCGACGCGCGGATCGAGCTTCTTAAATCTGCCAACCGCCCATTGAAAAACCGGGCTCGGGTACGGCTTCACCACGGAACGCTGGAAGTACTGGCTCGCGTTGTCTTGCTTGGCGCAACAGAAATCAAACCCGGAGAGAATGCTCTGGTGCAGCTAAGATTAGAAGCACCTACTGTTGCGCTACCACGCGACCGATTCATCCTCAGAAGCTACTCTCCGCCCCAAACAATTGCAGGCGGAATAATCATCGATGCCTTGCCTGCAAAACATCGGATCAGTGATCAATCGGCAATTGGTTTTTTAAAAAAACTTGAAGCGTCCGACGACATAGAGACAATAGCTCTTTTGGCTTCTGCGGCAGGCATTCGCGGTATTGATCACAGCGACATTGCCGCACGAACCGGTCTCACCGACGACGCCATTCAACTAGTAATAGATCATCTCGCAAGAAATAAACGAATCGTCGTTGTCAGCCAGTCTCCGATGCTGGCGCTTGCCGCCGAGGCGTTTAAAGAGATGAAAGTTCAGATCCTGGATGCCGTGCGTGGTTATCACAAACGCGAGCCGTTAGGATTGGGAATTCCGCGTGAAGAGGTCAGGGAAAAGCTGTTTTCGAAATCCAGGACTGAGGCGTTCAAATTTGTCATCAACAGCCTGATTGCGGAAAAATTGATTAGCACAGAAAAAGATCTATTGCGATTGTCTTCGCAATCACCTTCACTGTCGGACCAGGACAAGGAAGCCAAGACAAAAATCGAATCATCGTTCAGAAGTGCCGGGCTGCAACCATTGAGCTTTGCCGAGGTAATCGCCAGCCTAAAACTTGAAAACAGTCGAGCGCAAAAGATCCTTCAATTGCTCAGCAACGAAGGCAAGCTCCTTCGCGTAGGCGATCTGATATTTCACAAGGACACATTGGACAAGTTGAAAGACCAGGTTCGAGCAGAAAAAGCGAAAAGACCCGTTCTTGACGTAGCGACATTCAAGGATATGACGGGGGTTTCCAGAAAATACGCGATCCCACTTCTAGAATATCTGGACCGCGAGCGTATCACACGTCGAGTCGGAAACGACCGCCAGATTCTGTGACGGCTCTTGTATTAAATTGTGTTTGACTGCTGGACGACTTATTTAGATGCTGGTACTATGCCATTGAAATCAAACCTAAATAGCTGATTTCAATGCAAAGGAGCTGTGATCATGGGATCCCTCAGTTACACCGAAATGGCGGTATTGCTCGCCGTCATCATTCTTCTGTTTGGCTCAAAGCGCATCCCCGAATTTGCCCGCGGTCTTGGTGGAAGCATTCGCGAATTCAAAGGAGCTTTGCACGGCAACAACGAAAAAGAGCCAAGCGAAAGCCACAAATAATTTAGTACCGCACACGTCTTTTATTCTATGCTGAAGTATCTAGCCTCTTCGTGGTGAACAATAATCGCTGAAGTCGACTGTTCCGGGTCCAACTGATATTCCTCTGACAACATCACATCGATTCGCGAAGGATCCAACAGTTCGAACAGTTTCGTTTGATCCTCAAGGTTCGGACATGCAGGATACCCAAAACTGAATCGTGATCCCTGGTAGCCCTGCTGAAACAGCTTTCGAACATCTTTAGCATCTTTGCCTGCAATGCCGAGTTCTTCCCTTACTCGTTTATGCCAGAATTCCGCCAAAGCTTCGGCTGTTTCTACGCTCAAACCGTGAAAATAGAGATAATCAGAATAATTGTCGGATTGAAAAAGCTGATGCGCGTATTCCGATGCCTTGCGGCCAACTGTGACCAATGAGAAAGCAACCGTGTCGATGCGATGGGAATCGCGAGACGCAAAGTAATCCGCCAGGCACAATCGCTTGCCCTTTGGTTGGCGCGGAAATTCAAATCGAAGTCGTTCGGTCTTCTGGTCGTCGTGATAGATGATCAGCTCGTTACCTTCGGATTGACACGGAAAATATCCGTAGACAGCTTTTGGAACAAGTAGCTTTTCTTTTTCGCTTTTTGCTTTCAGCTCGTTGAAAACCGGAACGATCTTCTCTTCGATGAAGGCCTGATATTCTTTTTGATTTCGCTTGCCTTGCCGAACCTGCCATTGCCCTTTGAATAGGGCGACTTCATTGATGTATTTGAAAACATCATCGAGCGGAATATCATCGGCAACGCGAGTTCCCCAGAACGGCGGCGTCGGGATTTCAACATTCCTTGATATCGTTGACTCGGCCACTTCTCGTGTCGGATTGAAGCCATTATCTGCAACAGCGTTTCCGTTGGGGATAGATGCCGCAGCGGCTACTCTGACGCTGACTCCTGATGTACTCGAATCAATCCCTAACTTTGCTTCTTCCGCCATTAATGCATCGACAGCCGCGGTTGCTACGCCGGCCGATTTGGTATCGTCATTCGAAGAACCAGTCAGGCTGTCCATCGTATAAAGACCAGAGAAAGCATCGTTGGCGTAGAAAAGCCGCCCTTTATAAATCGAGCGCAAATCCTCCTCGACATAACGTCTTGTCAAAGCCGCGCCGCCCAGAACCACAGGCACTTTGACGCTGAGCTCATTCATCAGTTCGAGGTTCTCTTTCATTATCAAGGTTGATTTGACAAGCAGACCGCTCATTCCGATTGCGTCCGCGCCGTGCTCTTTATATGAAGAGAGAATCGCATCGATCGGTACCTTGATGCCAAGGTTCACTACTTTGTAACCGTTGTTGGTCAGGATGATGTCGACCAGGTTTTTCCCTATGTCGTGAACGTCGCCCTTCACCGTTGCCAGAATCATCGTTCCTTTGGTGGTAGCGCTTCCCTTTTTCTCCATCAAGGGTTCGAGAAATCGGACGGCGGCTTTCATCACTTCAGCCGACTGCAACACGAACGGCAACTGCATTTGACCGCTTCCGAACAAATCGCCAACTACACGCATGCCGTCCAGGAGAATGTCATTGACGATCTCCAGTGGTTTATATTTTTCCAGGGCGACTTGTAATTGCTGCTCCAGACCTTTCTTTTCGCCGTCAATGATGTGATTTTTCAATCTCTGTTCGACAGGCAGATTGCTTTCGTCTTTTTCTTCGCGTTTTGCCGAAACGCCTTCGAACAGTTTGGTGAACTCGGTTAGAGGATCGTAAATGCAGATATCGCCTTCGAATTTACGACGGTCGTAGATCAATTCCGTCGCAATCTCCTGCTCTTTGTCGGCGATTCGATTCAACGGCAGAATCTTTCCTGCGTGAACGATTGCTGCATCCAGGCCAGCTTGAATCAATTCGTGCAAAAACACGGAATTCAGGATTACCCGCGAGGCAGGTTTAAGACCGAACGATGCGTTCGACAACCCAACAACAGTATTTGACGCTGGGAGCTCTGTCTTTATTCGGCGGACAGCTTCAATGGTTTCGGCGGCGTTCCTTCGATCTTCTTCAATACCGGTTGAAATCGGCAGAACCAAAGGGTCGAAGAAGATGTCGTGAGGATCGATCCCACACTCTTCCGTCGCCTGCTTGTAAGCTCGATGCGCGATCTCGATCTTCTTGTCCGCGGTGCGAGCCATTCCCTCTTCGTCAATTGTTCCGATGACAACAGCGGCGCCGTATTGTCTTGCCAGTCCAAGAACCTTCAGAAAGCGCGGCTCGCCATCTTCGTAGTTAGTAGAGTTAAGAATGCATTTGCCACCCGCGAGTTGCAGACCTGCTTCCATCATCTGCCATTCGGTCGAATCGAGCATCAATGGAAGGTTAACGTTCGTGGCGAGGCGAGAAATGACCTGTCGCATATCGCTCGGGCCGTCGCGGCCGACCTCGTCCATGTTTACATCCAGAATGTGCGCGCCTTCTTTTACTTGTTCCTTTGCTAAGTAAGCGATGCCTTCCCAATCTTCATTAGCTAAAAGGTCACGACACTTCTTTGAGCCTTTAACATTTACGCGTTCACCAACAATTAGGAATGAGCTGTCCTGCTTATAGGGTTGAGCGCTAAAGATCGAACTTGCCGCTGGAGTTGGTTGAACATGGCGGACACGTGGAGACAACCCGCCAACCGTATCGACAACCGCTTTCAAATGGGCGGGCGTGGTTCCGCAACAGCCACCAACAATATTAACGCCAAAGTCCCTTGCAAAGTGCAGGAGGTCGGCAGAAAGACTCGCAGGCGTTTCCTTGTAAACCGTCTGAAAATTCTCTACCTCAGGCAGTCCGGCATTCGGCAGACAAGATACAGGAATTGGTGAATTCTCACAAAGATAGCGCACGTGCTCTATCATTGCTTTCGGACCGGTCGCGCAATTCATCCCGATAACATCTATTGGCAATGCCGAAAGCGTTGTAAGGGCCGCCCCTATGTCGGTGCCAACCATCATAGTGCCCGAATTCGCCTCGATTGTAACCTGGGCCATAACCGGTATCCGACGCCCTATTTGCCGTAAGCAATCAAAGATCGAAATCAACGCAATCTTTGTTTGCATGATATCGATACACGTTTCGACTAGAAGAATATCCACGCCACCGTCAACCAAACCCCGGACCTGGACGTCAAACGCCTCTTTCATATCTTTAAAGGTGATATGTCCGATGCTCGGTGATTTTGTCGTGGGGCCAATCGAGCCCGCGACCCAGCGCGGTTTGGATTTTGTCGAAAAGTCAACGGCAACACGTTTTGCCAGTTGTGCGGCCTTGAAATTCAATTCGTAAGCGCGGTCGGCAATCCCATATTCGGCAAGCACAATCGGCGTGGAACCAAACGTATCGGTTTCAACAACATCGCAACCTACCTCAAAAAATGAGCTATGAACTAATTCGACCGATTGCGGTTTAGTGTCGACCAGAATTTCGTTACAACCTTCGAGCCCGCCAAAGTCGTCGGCGTTAAGGTTCTGATTCTGTAAATTCGTCCCCATCGCGCCGTCGAACACGACGATCCGCTCTTTTAACGTTTCAAGAAATGAAGAAGCCATCAGATCTAAAACTGCCTCCTTAATAATCCGTTCGCCGGACGCCAAAAAGCCCGCGCCAACCGGTGCGGGCTTTAACGTACAGAATGCGCGCGGATTGGCTATTTAGCACTTTTTTACGTGGCGCAAGTTGCCGTAAATCGCCACGACTTACTCTCACAAATCGTGATTAGTGTATTCTTTATCGCCCCTTCTTGTCAAAGTTTTCGCAGAATACCAGTGGCGCAGACATTCAGTCCGCGCTTCCTCAATGAAGCGAACGCTGAAGCCAAACGTCTAGATTCGTTAACGAGCGCAGACTGAATGTCTGCGCCACTTCTGCCTTGCTTGATCAATCCGTTCGGCGTAAGCTTTAGTCAGGTCTGATTACTCGAGGCATAATGAAATTTATCGAAGAGGCGATCGTCTTCGCCATTATCTTTTTCTTTGTTCAGCGTTGGCTCCATCGAACGTTCGGCAATCCTCAACCCAGAGCGCGGATTCACAAAGTTGAGAATGCAATTCAGAAGAGTTCAAAGATGGTCCAGTGCGCTTCGTGTCGGACCTTCATCCCGAGCGATCGTGCAGTGAAATACTCACCCAAGCGGTCGTCCGAATTCTATCTCTGTTCTGAATGCGAATCTCCGCAATCAAACGTTGCGCACATGTAGCCGTTTAACTCAACGGTTGTGGTTTCGCAAGACCCTGCTGATAGGCATAGACAACCAGTTCAAATCGATCTGACTTACCCAGCTTGCTGAAAATTGAAGTCAGGTGATGGCGAACCGTGGCTTCGCTGATAAAAAGCGTCTCCGCGATTTGTTGGTTTTTAAGCCCCTTTGTAACAAGGGCAATGACTTCCAACTCTCGTTTTGTCAGGGAAGCAATCCTGACATCCTCCGGATTCGGTTGTTCCGGCACTCGGTCTTTTCCGACTTTTGGGACCATCTGCCATAGCAGCGACGGGTTGAACCACACGTTACCAGAGTGAACCCGGCGGATTGCTTCAATCAGATCGCCCGTCACGTCGTTTTTTAAGACTAAACCCATCGCGCCCAGCTGAATGGCTTTTTTATGAACTTCGCTGTCGCGTACACCGGTCAGAATAATTATTCGAGGAGGGTATTCCACTTTCAAGAGCTCTGGTACAAAATCGAGTCCGTTACTGCTGCCCAGGTCCAGATCCAGCAGCACGATGTCCGGCTGCTCTCGCCTAACAGCCTCAAACGTTGAATCGCGATCACCGGCCTCGCCGACGATAGCAATGCCATCGGCCGTTTCCAGCAGCATCTGCAAACCGGCTCGAAATATGGAATGATCGTCGACAATCAGGACTCGGATCGGTTTGTCTACTTCGTTGGTTGAATCTGATGTCAAACTGTTCGCCCTCTCCGTGGTAAAATCCGGCTACAGAGGAATGTCGATTCGCACTATCGTACCGCCATCGCCGCGACTTTCGACTTTTATCTCGCCGCCTAATGCCTGCGTCCGTCCTGAAAGTGAATGTGGAACGAACAATGGGTCGACCCGGTGACCACCTCCATTGCCATTTCCATTGCCAATACCATCGTTTTCGACCGTTAGATGAACTTGACCCTCGGCGCATCTGAGACCAATCCCGGCGCGGACCGCTTGCGTGTGGCGCCGGATATTGCTGAGGCCTTCCACAACCATATGAAAAAGTTCTGCCGCCAAACGGTCATTTATCTGTATTTCCGACGCTATATCCAGGTCGACCTGAATCCCGGTCGTTTGCGCAAAGCGGCTGCTGAACCGTCTCATTGCCGGAACCAGGCTGCTCTCACGTTCTCCCGCTTCTTTCAAACCGTAAACGTACTGGCGAAGATCCTGTATGCCGGCGTCGGTTAACTCTATCAATTTATCAATCGCACCGCTGATATTCGCTTCTTCGTTGCCAAGCTTCTGTTTCAACCCTACCAGTCCTATTTGCAACCCAATGTAAGGTTGTATAACACCATCATGTATGTCTCTGGCGATTTTCTGGCGCTCCTGCTCAGCCGCATCTGAGGCGAGCCTGTCAACAAGCTGGATATTATCGACAACGGGCGCGATCTGTTCTATCACTTGCAGAAAGAATTCGATATCGGAATTGTCAAAGTTGCGTTTTTTTTGCGCGATCAGGTAAAGGCGTCCGACTGATTCCTTATGATAAAGAACCGGTATGCTGGCAAACGATTCACCATCCAGAGTGCCGGCGATGGCATTTAGCGATTGCGGTATTGTAGTCACGCGCTCGCCGGTTCCTATGTTATGGATATTGAATCTGGGCTTTCCCGGCCACAACCGATGCGCTGCGCCGTAAACCACCGCCCAAACTGACGGAATCGAAAGCATCAAATCCGCAAGCTCTGAAGTGATCGGCTGAGCGCGCGAAGCATCCTCGGGATTACGGCGGCTGGCGCGATGCAGCCTGTAGTTTCCGCTGGTTTTGTCAAATACAATCAAGAGACACGTGTCGGCCTTATAAAAGGCTCGCAGCCGCTCTATCGCCGACCCGATTGTGTGATCGATGCCGAAACGCGGATTCGACAGCGTTGCGACTTCCTTAAGCAGTCGTAGTTGCCCCTTAAGTTTCAGTTCTCTGCCGCCCCAGTACGACATTATATAACCCAGAACCAGCAGATTTGTCGGGCGCAGCAAGAGTTGGATCAATGATATTTCGTGTGGGGCGGGATTAAATTTTAATGCGACAAAGGTGAAGGTGAAAACTGAGGTGACAGTCGCAATCAAGCCAGAGGCAAATCCGCTACGAAACGACGTAATAATAACTGCAAAAAAGAACCCGAAGAAGAAAGTGCTGTTTGTTCCATTGCTGAGCGCGATCAGAATGGTAAACCAGGCGATATCGAGCCAGTTCGAATTATCGTTAACCCAGTCAACGATCTTGTTACCGGTTGGAAGAAAGAAATAAAGACAGGCACTGTAGGCCGTGTATAGAATCAACGCCGTGTAGGTAATCTCTACATTACGATTTGGCTCGGATGGTTCAATGTAGATGATCAACAGGGCCACCGAAACCCAAATCAACCTGACAGCCGCTATCATTCGACTGTCTGCTCGATAGGTAGCCGAACCTATTGAAAATGGTAAGCCAGAACCCACACCGCCCCCAGGAACGAAAACCTATTGATCTGGAAATGTTAACTTCCCTGCATTACCCAGTATCGGGAAAAATAGATCAACTGGACTTCTTTGTAACCGTAAATTGGTTACGAAGCACCTTGGACCTCTCATTACCTTACCATAACCGGACATCGGTGTAATGTGGCTTTTCGGTCGACGTTTTAAATCGAAACGTATGCGCGCGGCCGCCTATGCCATCAGGAGCCTCAATAGGAGATCGCTCCCATCAGATTTATCAGTCGGTCCGATGTGCTAAACGTCTTTACAGCGTATATTTGCAGTTACAGGTCCATTAACGAAAAAAGGCAAACCGCACAAGAAGACTCGTTCCGCTCCGGGACAAAATCGTATTTGGCGGTTAATCCGAGAAAACCGGTGTTGAGTTCTCTGTTTCACTCATCACCAAAGGTTTCAAAGCCAACTGAGCAGGCTGGATATGAGCAAGGCAAGGATCAGTGCGGTTATTATCGCGCTTAACGAGGAGCGCGACATAAGACGTGCGTTAGCATCTGTTGAATGGTGTGATGAGATCATAGTCGTAGATAGCGGCAGCACCGATCAAACTGTTGCGATTTGCGAAGAATTCGGCGCCAAAGTCTTTCACAGGTATTTTACCGGCTATGGCGAGCAAAAACGCTTTGCTGTAGAACGGGCCGCCAATGACTGGATACTGTCAATAGACGCAGACGAAGTGATCCCAGACGATTTGCGCTATGAAATACAGTCGGCGCTTCGACATAATCAGAATAGCAACGGACAAAAAAACAATGGCTTTAGAATCCCGATATGTACAGTTCTTTGGGACCAAGTTGTCCGAGATTGTCACAGATATACCCGCGCAAAGTTACGACTGTTTGATCGCAGACAGGGAAATTTTAACTCATCAAAAGTTCACGAAGGCGTCACTGTCGCAGGACCAGTGATCCAACTAGAGCACCACATGTATAATTTCGCGTACAGCAACATTTCGGATTACTTTCTGAAGTTTAATGCGTACACGAATTCAGCCGCCGAACAGAAATACGCCCTAAACAAAAACTCTTCGGCGCTTATAACTATTCTCCGCTTCCCGGTTGAATTCCTCCGGATGTTTTTATTCCAAGGGTTTTTTCGAGACGGACTGAGCGGATTTCTCTGGTCGTTGTTTTCGGCATTTTACCCATTAGTCAGATATGCAAAGCTTCAGGAAATGTATGCGGAAGATCGACAGGTCTTCAAAAAATCGGTTAAACCGATTGAAATCGAATCGTCACTAAATACGGCTCTTATTCCAGCAATGTCAGGAGCGAACCGAGGTGGTCGGTCCGAGCTAGAATGAGCTTCTTCATTATTGTTCCCCTTCTGGGGCTGCTGTGGTGTATTTACCGCTACAGTTTTCTGGTTCCTGCCCCCAAGGGTCTGCCGATACTGATGTATCATAAAGTATCGGGCGACAAATCGAATTTTCGCGATGACCTGACTGTTCCAGTCTCTTCGCTGCGCAGACAGTTCCAGTACATCCGCGACAAAGGTTACACACCAATATCTTTCGCCGAGCTGCGTGATTTCAACGCCGGCAAGTCCACTCTGCCGCGCGACCCACTGATAATCACTTTCGACGATGGTTATCAAAGTACGTTCGAATTTGCCTATCCACTGCTGAAAGAATTCAACTTTAAAGCAACTGTCTTTTTACCCGTAGCCCACATCGGTAAGACAAACGGGTGGGATGGCGGTACCGAGGCTCTGATGAGTCTGGATACGATCAAAAAGATCTCCGGTCCACTTATAGAGCTGGGTCTTCACTCCTTTGCTCATAAAAACTACGCCGCCATGACAACTGAAGAGATCGAACAGGATTTGAAACAATCTATTGAGTCGTTAAAATCTGACGATATTCCATGTGTTAAGGCACTCGCATATCCATACGGCAAGATGCCAAAAGAAAAACAAAAGAGAATCGCCATGATCGAAATCTTCAGACGCTACAACATCGATTTTGCGTTGCGCATAGGTTCCAGAATCAATCCTTTTCCGTTAAGCGATGTATATGAACTCAAACGAACAGGAATCTCGGGAACCGATTCTTTCAACGAATTCAGGATAAAACTTGCCAAAGGCCGCGTGAGGCTTTTCTGAATGCCAACGATAGAGTTTATCCCTGCCCGGACAGTGTAAGTTGACGAAAGTCCATTTGCACCGCCTGATTGCTTTGGCGTCCGGGCAGGGATAAATTCTATCTACTCTTTTGGCGCGTCAGGCGACCATAATGTAAGAGGTTCTACGCGGTTCTTTACCTGCACGGTAGCAATCGGGTAAAGCTTTACGGCGCTGGCAACTGCCTGGCTGGTTGAGTCAGACATCAATATTTCTACAGGATAGAGGCGCGTCATTCCTTCTATTCGCGATGCAACATTGACGGTGTCTCCGACGACGGTGTAATCGAGACGCCGCGTAGACCCGATTGCGCCTATCAGCAGCTCGCCGGTATGCAATCCGATGCCGATCGAAAGTTCGGGCAGTCCTTTTTTCTTGAGATCGATGTTCAACCTGTTCAATCTGTCACGCATATCGAGGGCAGATTTAAGCGCGCGTAAAGCATGGTCGTCCGCATAAGTTGGAACGCCGAACACACCCATCACCGCGTCACCGATATATTTATCCACCATGCCTCTATGTTCCATTATTGCCGCAGTCATCTCTTCTAAGAATTCATTGAGGAATTCGACGACTTGCTCTGGAGGAAGCACCTCGCTGAAACCAGTGAATCCGCGAATATCGGTGAAGATCACCGTGGCCATTCGCCTTTCTGTTTTTCGCCGCAGAAGATCAGGCTCTGTCATGACCTGCTCGACCAGTTCCGGCGGCAGAAATCGTGCCAGATTCTCTTTAACCGATGCGTCTCGATGAATTCGAATCAGACTGGAAACGCTGTAAGCAGTGCAGACCGTCACGCACCCCAGCGTCAAAAACGAAACCATTATTAGAGGTCCCCGGAACTCTTGTGGAAGCGGCTGTGAGAAAATGATCGCGCTCAGCAGCGCTGTCGTTATGCCATTAAAAATTACGACCTTTGTGTCGTATCGCAGTCCGCTCAGGGCAACCAGCATCGCATAAGTACAAACGGCAAACAGGCTCAGGAATAACCAGGGGTAGTCGTGCTGATATCCGAGCATTGCTGCCGATGTCGTGTAAAGACCGACGTCCAGGCTCGAAATCAGGTACTTGCGAAATCTGCTGTAGTGAGGATCGCTCCGCAGATAGAAAAACAACGCGATTCGCGAAACGAATGCCAGAATAACGAATGTCAGCAAAGAATCGGACGCCTTGTACGGAGCAAGCGTCGAATATCGCGTTGAAACGTTAGCCATCAGGACCAGCGCGAAGACGACAATCTGGATATAGTTAACGATGACTTCGTTATGAGTTTCCTGAGCCTGACGCAGTTTTTCGAATTCAGGCTGCATGTTATCTAGTTGTTTTTTTCTGGTTATAATCGGCATTGCATTCGGAAAGCTATTTTCAGCGATAACTCTATCATGCCAGGCCGGTTTGATATGCAAAGAAATTCCCTCTTTAATGTAAAGGCGTATAGGTAAGACGGGCCTGAATCCGTTGTCAACGAATACGATCAGAACAGAACGAATGGATTTGATTTGAAAACTGCCTTACACTTCGATTCGAATCTTACAGGAACGGAGACTCGGTTTTGGCGGGACATCCCTGGCACCTTCGTCACATTCGCGGAATAATTTACATCGGGTTAGTCATAGCAATAATTTCCATCTTCGTCGTTTCCTATCAGGGTGTCTCGGAGGGAACACCAGTTAACGTGTCCGTCCGCGAATACTCTGGCCTTTGGGCTTTGGCTTTGTTGCTGGCTTCGATGCTCCCCGGGCCTCTGAATTATGTTTTCCCCTGGCTGCCGTTGAGAGGCCATCTGGTGTTAGGCAGGCGAGCACTGGGCGTTTCAGCGTTCGTTTTTGCTGTGCTCCATGTAATTTCGTATCTTGGTCCGACTCTGGCTACGAACTGGCACGAGTTGTACACTCCTGGAAAGCTATGGGGCTCAGGATTGATGCTGGGAATTCCGTTATTCATAGACATGGCTGTCCTGGCCTTCACCAGCAGGAATAAAGCCGTCCGGAATATGGGACCGCACAAGTGGAAGAAGTGGCATAAGACCGTCTACATCCTTCTCCCCCTGGTGTTGGTTCATGCGATCTTCCTTGGAGCAGATTTCGGAGTAAACCACGGGCCTGATGTGAAGGCCGGATCCGATGCGGGTGCACTTGTCACGATGTTGATATTGACGGCGGTTTGGCTGGCCCTGTTCTTGTTGAGAAAATATAAGGTCAGACTTGCGCCGCAAAGACTTAGGCGGATATCTGCAAGCAGTAAATAGAAGCTAACTGATTTTTTCTGCGGTCTCCGACGGGCTTGTTTAGCCTAAGGTTATTTCCCCCCGGAAGCTTTGCCCGAACAATTATTAAGCCTTGACTCGGATCAAAAAGGAACCTCATAGGACAATCGCGGTGTCCTCCGGTATTTTGCCCGTGGACAGCATCGCGAAGGTCCCGGGTCGCAGCTCTATAGCCTCACGATAGACCTCATCGCGATCTTTTCCGTGGTAAAGGACCTCTCCGCTCTGAACTTCGAACGATTCGCTCGTCAGCGGATCTCCCACCAAAATCCACTCTGATGGATATTGGGATTGAATTTCATTGATAGTTAATGCATTTGCCATACTCAAATTGTCCACTATAGTTTCAAAAAAAATCATAGATTTCGAATGTATCTATATAGATTTTTATATTCCTGATTTAATCATTCCATATCACGAAACGATTTAATGCGACCTGCGGTCAGTCGTCGAGTCGCGTAATCTCAACCAGATTGTCATAAAAAGTGGCGCCGCCGCCCATATCGGTCAAACCTTGGCCAGTAGTCTGATTAACATTGCTGTGATCGGGCGAAAGCTTGTTCCACCAGATCGAATATGCCACAGCCACTCCCGGACGCGCATCGGGTGAAACGCGGGCCGCCAATTGACAACTTCCTCGATCATTGAAGACCCTGACTATATCGCCATCATTGATTTGGCGTGATGCGGCATCGCGCGGATTAATTGTGACAGCGGGCCGCTTCTCTTTGCGCAACGTGTCCGACATATTTCCGAATGTCGTGTTCAGAAAACCTTCTGCTGGCGGCGAAATCAATTCGAGAGGATATTTAGACGCCAAGCCCGGATTCGATAATCTGCTCTCCCTGGGAGGCGTGTAATTCGGAACCGGGTCGAGGCCCTCTTTCGCCATTTGCTCAGAATAGAACTCGCATTTACCGGATGGGGTTCGGAAATTTCCTTCCGCAAACGGGGCATAGATTTCGGGAACGTTAAGACGTATCCAACCTTCGCGTTTCAATCGATCGAGAGTAATTCCATTCAGGTTAGGATTGTCGCTATTCAGAAGAAGTTGTTCCCCTATCTGCTCATCCGTGTCTTTCAAAGCCTGCTCCTCAAATCCCATCGCCTTGGCCATTTCTCGAAAGACGTCGTTGTTGCATTTGGCTTCGCCAACAGGAGGAATAGCGGACTGGTTAAGAACCACATAAAGATGTCCATACGATCTCATCAGTTCAAACTGTTCCAGCTGAGTCGTCGCCGGCAAAACGATATCGGCGTAATCGGTTGTATCAGTCATGAATTGCTCGTGAACGACGACGAACAAATCTTCTCGAAGGAGTCCCTTGATAACCTTAGCCTGTTCCGGAGCAACCGCGGCTGGGTTTGAGCAGTAAACATAAATCGCCTTTACAGGCGGCTGGGCGTCAAGCAGTGCATCACCGAGCGCGCTCATATTAATCGTTCTCGGATTGCCCTTTATCAGATCAGGCCGCTGAATGGCATCATAATTAAAGTTATAATTCCCTCCGGTGCTGAGCAACACTCCGCCAGCCGCATCTTGCCACGCGCCGACTACGGCGGGAAGACAGGCAATGGTTCTGACCGCCATGCCTCCACCTGCGTGACGCTGGAGACCGTAGTTGATTCGTATTGCCGCAGGTCGGGTCGTTCCGTACGCTCTCGCCAAATCGACAACCTCTTTTTCGGTTAAACCGGTAAGGTGCGCCGTCCGGTCTGGAGGAAACTCGGCTGCTCTCTCTGCCAGTTGGTCGAACCCGATCGTGTATTTGTTTATGTAATCCAGGTCGGTCATTCCCTCAGCAATAATGATGTTCATCATGCCCAGGGCAAGCGCAGCATCTGTTCCGGGCAGAATCGCGATGTGCTGATCCGAGGCCGCGGCGGTTCGTGTGCGATAAGGATCAATCGTTATGACTTTTGCGCCGTTCTTTTTCGCTTTTAGGATAAACGGCCAAAGATGAAGGTTCGACGTGATAACATTCGAGCCCCAGATCAGAATCAATTTCGCATCGGCAAAACGCTCGGGATCTGTTCCGAATCCTCCTCCCAGAGTATATTTCAGGCCAGCCGTTCCTGCGCTGGAGCATATCGTCCGGTCGAGCTTCGATGCTCCAAGGCGATAGAAAAATCGATGCCCCATGCTGTTTGCCTGAATGGGTCCGATTGAGCCGCCATAGCTGTATGGAAGAATTGCCTCTGGGCCATCGGAAGAATTACTGATCTCTTTAAATTTGTCGGTGATTTCAGTTATAGCTCGATCCCAGGTGATACGTTCAAATCGGCCGCTGCATTTCGGTCCTATTCTGCGCATAGGATAAAGAAGACGATCGGGATGATAGACGCGTTGCTCGTACCGATTCACCTTCGAGCAAAGAGCTCCGTGCGTGAAAGGATTCTTTGGATCGCCGGTCACTCTGGTTACACGGCCGTTTTCGACTGTTACCAGCATCGCGCAAGTATCCGGACAATCGTGAGGGCAAGCGGCTCTAACTATTTGCCGGTCAACGTAATTTACTGACATTTCTCAGCCTTTCCCATAAACAAGAGGAATTGGAATTCCTAAGTCATCACCGAAAGTAACACTCGCTGATCGGAGCGTTCGACCCGTTGATTATACTCAGGTGAGTAAGGGGTTGCTAATGAATGATTTGGTTGGATTTTTAGCTGGTGGCCTCGGGCTTGCCAATAGTCAAAGCGTAATAAGTTTGAAAGGAGGGCTGCTGCCAGGACCTTAGACCAAGTTTCAACAGTGTGGGCTTAAAAAATTTTTGCGACTGTGGGCGCGCGACTGGAGCGATGTGGAGACTATCCAGGGCAGAGGATGAATCTACGAATTCGGCTTTCGGCGCGCCCATAATAACTTAGGGGGTCGGGGATCGGTGGTCAGGGGTCGGTGAAGAAGTTCTTAACCGACTCTTGACCACCGATGCTTTATGCCCCGTTTCGCAGCGGTGATTTTTCTTAAACCGCAAAGTAGACGGGGTTTTCCAGTATCTTCTTTAATGTGGCCAAAAACTGAGCGCCGCTGGCCCCGTCAATCACCCTGTGATCGCAGGACATTGTTATCCGCATTCGTTTGCCTACCTTCAATTCGCCGTTAACGACAACAGGTTTTTCCATCAGGCCACCGACCGCAAGAATCGCCGACTCAGGCGGGTTGATAATCGCGGTGAATTCTTCTATACCGAGCATCCCAAGGTTCGAAATAGAAAATGTCGCACCGGTATATTCGTCGGGAGCGAGCTTTCGGTCGCGAGCTTTCGCGGCCAGTTCCTTAGCTTCATGCGCGATTTGACCAAGGCCCTTTTGATCGGCGTCGCGAATGACCGGCGTTATCAATCCATCTTCAATAGCTACTGCCATTCCGACGTCCACGTGATGATGTTCGATTATCGCATCTTCCCTGAATGAGGAATTCACGTTCGGATGCTGGATTAATGCAGCAGCGGCTGCTTTGATGATGAAATCATTGATGCTGATCTTCAGATTTTCATCCAGTTGGTTGATCTGTTTTCGCATTTCGACGACGTTCGCCATGTCGACTTCAATGGTCAGATAGAAAGTCGGAATTGGACCGATGCTTTGCACCAGCCGACGAGCAATTGTGCGGCGCATGCTGCTCAGCGGTCGTTCGGTGAAATCGCCTTCGCCTCGTTTTGCTGGAACTGCGGTCAAGCGCTGGAGCTTTGTCGGAGCTTGTTTTGCTGCCTCGACATCACGCCTGACGATTCGGCCACCCGGACCTGTCCCTTCAACGGCCGATAGCTCAATACCGGACTCATTAGCTATTTTTCGCGCGAGCGGCGAGGCCTTTATTCTGCCGCCAGAGCCGTTGCCGGACGCGCTCGGTGCTGGCGCAGACTCTTTTGCAACGATTTGAGGTCTTGCTTCAGGTTGTGGCTGTGGTCGCGGTGCTGGTCGAGGCTGAGACGGTTGCGTGGATTGGGCACTCGGCTGAATCTGTTCTACAGGCTTTGTCGCAGCCGGAGCGCTGTGTTCTTTTCCAGCAGCGGGCGCATTGCCCTCTGAAAGCAGGCTGCTGATATCTTCGTTTGGCTCGCCGATTATCGCGATCAAGGCGCCAACTTTTGCGGACTCGCCTTCTTTGTACAAATGCTTTCGCATCACCCCCGCGTTGTAGGCGGATATTTCCATATCGGCTTTGTCGCTTTCGACTTCGGCTATGGCGTCGCCTGATTCAACTTTGTCGCCTTCGGACTTGAGCCATTTCAAAATCTTGCCGGACTCCATCGTATCGCTCAGGAGCGGCATAGTTACCTTTACTGCCATTCATTCCCTCCAAAAGAATTCACCACAGAGGCACAGAGACACAGAGAAAACTTATAATGAAATCCGTTTGATGCCGTTC
>DASRDY010000109.1:0-2235 GCA_035652355.1 Blastocatellia bacterium | reverse complement strand
GTTGTTACCGGCACTGGTTCTGTCGCAGGACAAGCTCTGGTCGACCATCCGCAAGTTGACAAGATTGCATTCACCGGATCGACTGAAGTAGGCAAACAGATCATGGCTTCCGCCGCGGGCACGATTAAACGCATCTCTCTTGAGCTTGGCGGCAAATCGCCGAACATCGTGTTTGACGATGCCGACATAGAAGGCGCGATTCGCGGTGCGGCAACGGCGATTTTTTACGGCAAGGGCGAAGTATGCGCGGCAGGCTCGCGTTTGTTCGTATCAGAAAAAGTCTATGACAATTTCATGCCGCAGTTAGTTTCTCGCGTACAAAAGATGGTCCCTGGCGATCCGCTCGATCCGAAAACTCGACTCGGCGCGTTGGTCAGCGAACAGCAAATGAACACCGTCCTTTCGTATATCGAAGCTGGCAAATATGAAAACGCTGAGCTGTTGACCGGAGGCGGCCGTTCTGATTTCGGCGGCGGCAAAGGTAACTTCGTCAATCCGACAGTCTTTGGCCGAGTTAAAAACACAATGAGGATCGCAAAGGAAGAGATCTTTGGGCCGGTGCTGGCGACGATTCCTTTTAATGATGTCGATGAGGTGATAGCGCTGGCAAATGACACGATCTTTGGTTTGGCTGCGGGAGTGTGGACGCGCGACATCAAGAAAGCGCATTACGTGGCACGTCGGTTAAAAGCGGGAACAGTTTGGGTGAATACCTATAACCAGTACGATCCTGCCATTCCGTTCGGTGGTTACAAGCAATCCGGTTTCGGCCGCGAACTGGGCGGGCGAGCACTGGAGCTTTACACTGAAAACAAAAGCGTGTGGATTGATCTGAGTTAACGTTCGTAGCACCGGCCATAGCCGGAATTCCGCCTGAAAGGCGGAACTACAAGCCTAAGGAAATGCCCAACAACGAAAACATAATCCTGGAAAAACAGGATCGCATCGCAACAATCACGCTTAATCGGCCGGAAAAGCTGAACGCCTTCGCCGGGCGAATGCGGGATGAGCTTGCCGAAGCAATCGAAGATGCCGGTCAGGATAACGCAATCAGAGTTGTCGTGATCACCGGCGCGGGCAAGGCGTTCTGCTCGGGGGCTGACCTCACTCGCACAGTAGAATTGGCAAAGGACAAAGACTCTGCTGCTTTTCGATCTTTGCTGGAAGCAGGCCGGCGTGTCGTAAGTGACATTCGGCAGATGCCAAAACCTGTTATTGCCAGCATAAACGGCGCTGCGGCGGGAGCAGGGTTGAATCTTGCGCTCGCGTGCGACATCAGGCTGGCTTCGGCAACGGCGAAGTTTTCACAGGCTTTTGTCAAAATAGGATTGCATCCGGATTGGGGTGGAACCTTCTTTCTTCCTCGCTTGATTGGTACGGCTAAATCGTGCGAGTTGATGTTCACCGGCGATGCGATTGATGCGGCAACAGCCGAACGACTAGGCATTATCAACCGTGCAGTACCACCGGAAGAATTACAAACTGCGACAAAGGAACTGGCAAGCAAACTGTCCGCTGCGCCTCCGCTGGCAATCGCGATGATGAAGCGAGCGATTTACCGAAGTGCGGAAGATTCACTCGAGGCAATGCTCGCCTACGAAACCGAAGCTCAGCTTGCCTGTTTTGAATCGCAGGATTGTCTGGAAGGCATCAATGCCTTTCTTGAAAAACGCGCCCCAGTGTTCAAGGGAGAATAGACGCTGTTAAATATGGCTGACGTTAAAAACATTACTGTAATAGGCGCGGGCACCATGGGGCATGGCATTGCTCAGGTCGCGGCTCAATCAGGATTCCAGGTTACTCTGTGCGACCTGAAACAGGAGTTCATAGATAATGGACTCCGGCGCATCATACAAAACCTCGATAAAGGCATTGAACGAGGCAAGCTGGCCGAAGAAGACAAAAAATCAGCCCTCGCAAAAATTAAAGCAATAACAAATCTCGAAGAAGCAGCAAGAGACGCCGATCTGGTTATTGAGGCTGTCCTTGAAAAAATCGAACTGAAGCGAGAAGTATTTGGCAACCTTGATCGCTTGTGCCCACAGCATACGATTCTGGCCAGCAATACCTCTTCGATAAGCTTGACCGAAATCGCCGCCGCCACGAAACGGCCGCAACAAGTAATCGGGATGCACTTCTTCAATCCCGTTCACATTATGAAACTGCTGGAAGTGATCGTTGCAAAGCAAACTTCTGATGACACTCTTCAAACTGTTCTCGCGGTCGGTTCTAAGC
>DASRDY010000108.1:0-1764 GCA_035652355.1 Blastocatellia bacterium | reverse complement strand
AGGCAACTTCTTTGTCGGTGCCAGAACAGCATGGTACCCCAGCGCGGGCGCGTTTGACGATCACGCGACTTACGATCTGACGTTCAAAGTTCCCCATCAATATACTCTGGTGAGCGTCGGTAAAGAGACGAAAGACACCCGCGACGGCGACTATGAAGTGACTGAATGGGTGTCGGACGTTCCGCTTGTCATCGCAGGCTTTAACTACGGCTTGTTCAAAAAGAAAGAGATAGTTGACGAGAAGACAAAATACCAGATTGATGTTTACGCAAACTCTGAAGTCCCAGGTTATCTGAAGAATTTCGACAATGGCATGGTTTCAGGGGACAACATTTCGCCTACGGCGATGATGAATACCGCGATGGCAGACACCCAAAATTCGATGAGGATATTCTCTTATTATTTTGGTGAACTGCCTTATGGAACGATTTCAATTACTCAACAACCGAATATCAATTTTGGACAGTCATGGCCAACATTAGTCTATTTACCAATAATCTCATTTATGGATTCAACCACTCGCTGGATGATATTCCAGCGGAATTCAGGCCTCATTACGAATTTCATTCAAGAAGTAACTCCGCACGAGGTCTCCCATCAATGGTGGGGACATTTGGTTTGCTGGGCAAGTTACCACGATCAATGGTTGTCAGAAGGCTTTGCCGATTTTTCAGCCGGTCTCTATTTACAGGGCACAGAACAGAAACCCGACAAATATCAACAATACTGGCAACGTCAGCGTGATCGTATCTTGACGAAGAATAATTTCGGAATCGCTCCGAATGATGCGGGCCCGATCTGGCTAGGTTACAGAATCGGCACCCGTAAGACAGAAGGAGCGGCCGTTGACATTATTTATCCAAAGGGCGCGTACATGCTTCATATGCTGCGCACGATGATGTACGACGCTAAAACTGGGGACCAGCCTTTCTTCGACATGATGAAAGATTTCGTCAAGACTTACTCAAATAGCAACGCGTCGACAGAGAGCTTTAAGGAGATTGTCGAAAAGCATATGACCACAGCCATGGATCTGGACGGCAATCACAAGATGGATTGGTTCTTTAATGAATGGGTCTATGGCACCGAAGTTCCTCACTACAAATTCACTTATACGACGACGCCTAGCCCTGATGGGAAAGTCATGCTGGAAGCTTCGCTAACTCAGAGCGGCGTCAGCGACAAGTTCAAAATGCTGGTGCCGGTCTACGCTGAATTCAACGGAAAGATGCAGAGATTAGGCATGGCCACGATAATCGGCAATACGACCTCGCCGATTAAAGTTAAACTGCCGATTCAACCCGGCAAAGTGATGATCAATTACAATCACGACATTCTGTCTTACGAAAACAAATAACAGATCGGAGCGCACTCCGCGTGCGCTCCACTGGCAATAGAAGATCCTTATTTCGGAAATAAGTAGCGAAGCTCCTCCTTTAAATAAACCTTAACACCGTCTCGGCCGGTGGCTCGCAGCCACAACGGTCCGCCTTCGCTTTCAACCTCGACTTCGAAATCGATAAACGGGCAACAGAGCCGTTCCATACTTACAAATTCGGCTACCTCGACCAGATTGGCGGGTTCGAAACGATAGGCGAATCCGAAAGGAAGATCGTGAACATCCTTTACTTCGGTTCGCAGGTGACCGCCGATTTCTCTTAGGTGATTCCTCTGGTCAGAAGTCAGAGCTTTAATGTTGCAGGCAATCGGCGACAATTTTTTCTCGGTTTTCATTGCGACCTCCTTGTCTTTCTCTTTCAGGTC
>DASRDY010000107.1:0-42044 GCA_035652355.1 Blastocatellia bacterium | reverse complement strand
TTAGAATCGGAAAAGAAAGTTGATCAGGCGCTGGCAATAATCCGCAAGGGAAACGGACGACTTGTATCTGTTAACCCAATGAAAGCTTCTCTCGAAGATTTCTTCATGCACGAAATAACGCAGAACCAGGAACGCCAGACTGAAAAACGGACTGAACGTTCTGGATCTCGTCGTTAACCGCACAACAAACGCTGATTTGCTTTCAGTGCTGTGATATCCTTCCGTTATGTCATTAAGAACTCTACTCGTTTGTCTGATTGCCGGCTTAGTTTTATTGGCGTCCGCCACTGCATCGCCCGATGATCTGAATCGCGTGATCGACGGAATGCAGGCGAAATACGGAACGATGCGCGGAATTGCCGCCGATTTCAGCCAGCATTATCTTGATCAAAGCGGTCGCGCGTTTCATGAATTCGGTCACGTAGTTATCAAACGCCCCAATAAGATGCGATGGGATTACACAAATCCTGAGAAGAAACTTTTTGTTTCCGACGGACAAAAGCTCTTCTTTTATGTTCCCGAAGACAAGCAGGTAACTGTGAGCTCAGTGAAAGAAGGTACGGATCCGCATACTCCATTTATGTTCCTGCTGCGGCGAAGTAACCTGAGAAAAGATTTCGAAAGCATTACCGTTACAAACGAATCGCCGATTTATGCGGGCGATATGGTCCTGTTGATGGTTCCGCGAAAGGCGCCCGCGGATTTCAAACGATTGATCGTCGAGGTTGATCCCATAAATTTTCAAATCCGCCGTCTCACGAATACCGACGCGGCCGGAACAGTTCAGACTTTTACTTTTGAAAATATCAAAGAGAATTATGTCGCACCCGACTCGGATTTCCAATTCACCATTCCGCCAGGTGTTCAAGTGATCAAAGGGCAGTAAGGCTACGCCGGCAGCGGTTTGCCCTTTGTTTCGATACCAAAAGGCAGCAAGAACATTCCGACAATGAACGCCAGCCCCGTAATCGCGACGGGGACTCCGATAGATCCGTAACGCGCGACTCCCCAGCCTACCAGGAACGTTACTCCGGCCCCAGCAAATCTGCCCACCGATGTTGAAAAGGCAAAAGCGCTTGCCCGGCATTCGGTCGGATACTGTTCCGGCAGCCAAACCGGATACATAGCGAAATTCGCTCCCCCGATTCCCAGAAAGAACAGGCAGGTCATAAACCACGGAAATGCGTTATGCGGCAGATAGAAAACGTAACCGAACCCGATGGTTATGCTCAGGAACATCAACAGGAAATACGCTCCAAGCGTCACTCTTCTTCCCCATCTGTCAGCGAGTGGCGGCAACACAACACACCCCAAAATTGTTCCAACTGACAGTAGCATCGTCCCATATGAAGCAAGTTGCGGCACCAGCGCGTTTCTGATTCCCGCTTTCGGCGCTAAATAGGTAATCGAAGTCGGAACATAAACAGAACCGGCCCATAAACCGATGATCGAGATAAACAGGTAAATTGAGTTCAGCGACGTTCGCCCGCGGAATTCGCGCGAGAACAGGGCGGCGAATGCTTGCCACATCGACCATCGCTTTTTCATTTCAGTCAGACGATTTTTCCAGCGGTCAGATTCTGTTACTCCGTACCGAACCAGCGCTACCAGCAGTGCGGGCGTTCCTCCGACCGCGAACATCGCTCGCCATCCATATTTCACGCCTACTGTGTAGTTGAGCAGGGATGCAAGGAGCACCCCGAAATAAAACCCGGTCTGCATCAGTCCTGCGGCCATCTTGCGGCGGTCTTCTGGCCATTCTTCGGCGAGAAAGGTTGCGCCCATCGACCATTCGCCGCCGATGCCGATGCCAGCCAGCAATCGAAACGCGGCTAATTGCCAGACGTTTTGCGCGACGGCTCCGAGGAACGTAAAGAGCGAATAACAGATTATCGTAAACGCCAGCGTCCTGACGCGACCGAATTTGTCAGCAATAGGACCCCAGATTAACGACAATCCCCATCCTGTCAAAAACAGCGCAAAGAGCAACCCGCCGTAACGAGACGTATTCGCCTGATCAGCAACGATGCCGGATTTTGGAAGCAGGTCGCGAAACGCCGGAACAAGGACCAGCGCGTATATAAACGAATCCATGCCGTCAAGGGCGAACCCGCCCCACGCGGCGAAAAAACCTCGTATCTGATTCTTTGTCAGCGGAGTTTTTGATTTGTTTGCGCTAATGGGTTGAGTAACAGCCATTATGGGCGACCGAAATGTTGAACGGAAAAAGTGATCAGCTTGCCGCTATTCCGATAGAAATTCTTTCGACACTGTTTGCACGGCCTGATTGATCATCTGCTTCGATGACTAAACCATTGAGCTTTCCCTGTCCTTCCGCCTGATCGAATCTGGTCGGCATCCCGCGCAAAAACCGTCCAAGCACCGACTCCTTATCCATGCCAATTACGCCGCTGTGCGGTCCGGTCATGCCCAGGTCGGTTATGTACGCAGTTCCGCCTGGCAATAGTTGCTCGTCTGCCGTTTGGACGTGAGTATGCGTTCCGACAACGGCCGTTACTCGGCCGTCAAGATAGCGCCCCATAGCCATCTTTTCCGACGTTGCTTCCGCGTGGTGATCGACCAGAATTATGCTGGCGCGATTGCCGACTTCGTTGAGGAGTTTGTCGATCATTCTAAACGGGCAGTCGCTTGGCGGCATGAAGACGCGGCCCTGGATATTGATGACCGCAACGCCGACTCCCATTGCAGTCCGCTGCAGCCACATGCCGCGACCGGGTGCTTCGGGCGCGTAATTGGCCGGACGAATCAGGCGTAATTCGGATTCGACATAGCCGATCCCTTCTTTCTTGTCGTAGACGTGATTGCCGGAAGTCATAACATCGACTCCGGCCGAAAGAATCTCTCTTCCACAATCAGAAGTAATACCGAATCCCGCGGCGGCATTTTCGATGTTCGCCACGACAAAATCCAAGCCTAACTGTTCTTTTAATTCCGGAAGTCGATTAGCGACAATCTGCCGTCCGACGCGACCGACAATGTCCCCAATCATTAGTATCTTCATTCATCAACCTTGGAGCAGGGGTCGGGGGTCAGTGGCCGGGGGTCGGGGATAGTCTAGTCAGTTCTGAACTTTCTTCCCTGACCCCTGGTCCCTGGCCTCCGGCCCCATAAAGATTAAGGGCTTCCGCTTGGCCGTGTGGTACGCGTCATTTGAACCTGCCTTAAACAGGTGGGTGATCTTAGCTCCGATAATTGGCGGTTTCGTGACTATGACGATACCCAGCGCGAATCGGAATATGTGCATCGATCTCCCGAACTAATGACGTTGGTTCAAAAAATAGCTACCAATCACCAACTTCGCAGAAGCCCGATCAAGGCTCATGTTAGTAGAGCCTTTTAGTCATGGCAAGTGGAATGTACAGAACCTGATCCACCAGCGATTTGTGGGCAGCAGATTCAGATTGGTCAGAGTGAACTAAATCCTTTGCCATCTGCAATTACCACGGTGACAGAGATGCGCGACCACCCTCGAACCGGGTCAGGTGAGATCATTCCAGCCTGACATATCAATTGCCCCGCAATTTGTGCTTGTCACGCCGGCCCCCGGGTATTACATTTATTCGAGCCTATTCGGCGTTGCTTTGCGTGTAGAGATGAAACTATCCAGGTCCATTCAACTTACGCTTTTGATCATTTTGTCCGCCGTTTTCTGTGGCAGCGCCTCAGCTCAGCTGATCCAAAAACCCGAGCAACCGAACAAGAATCAGAAACAAACATTGATTGCTCCATCTTTAGAAGATCAATCTGTCAAACCAGCGCTGGTTATCGATTTCAACGCCGAGTTGAATAAGCCGACGGCTCCGGACAAAAAGGTCGAAGAAATCGATTCGGTCGTCGGCGGATTCGATAAAACGTCGGTTACGATGTGCACTACCGGCGATCTTGCGATCGATTCTATTATCAGATCCGAAGCAAGAGAGCATAACGTCGATCTCTGCCTGATAATGCTGGTGATGGGAGCGGAATCCACCTACAAGCGCAACGCCATTTCGCCGAAAGGCGCTATGGGTTTAATGCAATTGATACCGGAAACGGCAGCGCGGTTCGGCGTAAAGGATGTCTTCAACCCAAAGGAAAACATACACGGCGGGACTGCTTATCTGAGATGGCTGCTGGATTATTTCCATAACGATGTTCAACTGGCGCTCGCCGGATATAACGCGGGTGAAGGCGCGGTGGTAAAATACAAAAACACGATACCACCTTACGATGAAACTCAGCGTTACGTCAGGGTCATTTACGGCCAATACGTAAAAGTATTCACTTCAAGAGCCGCCAATCACGACAAAACGCCCGTTATCGTCGCACAAGCTGCACCGTCGTATAAGATAATGATCGATTTCAACGCGTTGCAGGAAGGTCATCCCACCAACACTTCTTCGAGCAATCCCACACCAAAATAGACCCCATCGCTTTTATCACACCCACTTTTCAATAGTTTGGAAATGGCAGACAACCGCAAAATTGACACCTAAGCTTCCTTTTTGCTACGTTACGAGGTTACTATTCGGATACACTTATGGTGTAAGGAAGTTGGAGGTTTGATGAAGAAAGAGATTGTTTTCCTGGGCGGCGCTCGAACACCAATGGGAGAGTATGGGGGTGTTTTGAGAGATTTTACCGCAAATGAACTGGGCGCCATGGCCGCAAAAGCTGCGCTGGAACGAGCCCACGTCGCTCCGGATCAGATCGATCATACCGTAATGGGCAATGCCCTTCAAACATCAGGCGATGCCATTTATGGCGCACGTCACGTCGCATTGAAAGCCGGAGTGCCAATAGACCGACCCGCATTGACGGTCAACCGACTTTGCGGTTCTGGTATTCAGTCAATCGTTTCCGGCGCACAGATGATTCAGCTGGACGAAGCGAAAACCGCACTGGTCGGCGGTATGGAATCGATGTCGCAAGCGCCGCACGTCATTCGCGGCGCAAGATGGGGATTGAAGCTCGGACAGGGTCAGCTTGAGGATTCGCTGATGGTCGCGTTGCTGGATACCTATTGCGGGTTTTATATGGCGCAGACGGCGGAAAACCTTTGCCGGGATAATTCGATTAATCGCGAAGCTCAGGATGAATTCGCGCTCCTCAGTCAAAAGCGAGCCTCTGCGGCATACGAAGCAGGAAAGTTTAATGACGAAATTGTTCCTGTCGAAATCAAGGGCCGCAAAGGCGTCGAGCTGTTCAGTCGCGACGATCACATGCGACCGGAAACAACCCTGGAAGGTTTGGCAAAGCTGAAACCATCATTTGGCAAAGACGGTTTCGTGACTGCGGGAAATGCGTCGGGTATTGTCGATGGCGCTGCGGCTCTGGTGATTGCTGATGCTGAAACTGCGAATCGACTGGAAGCAAAACCCATCGGCAGAATCGTGTCGTGGGGAATCGCCGGAGTCGATCCAAAGATCATGGGCATTGGTCCTGTTCCCGCTTCCAGGATCGCGTTAGACAGAGCAGGACTGAAACTGGAGGACATCGACCGCGTCGAAGTCAACGAGGCCTTTGCCGGTCAGTTCCTTGCCGTCGAAAAGGTTCTGGGGCTTGACCGCAATAAGACCAATGTAAATGGCGGTGCTGTCGCTCTTGGACATCCGCTTGGCGCGACCGGTTCGCGATTGGTGTTGACGCTGTTGCACGAGCTCAGGCGCGAAGGTCTGAAATACGGTCTTGCCACGGCATGTATCGGCGGTGGTCAAGGCATCGCAATGATCGTGGAAGCTTTCAAATAGGCCTGGGAGCGCACGCGTCTCGCGTGCTTCTTCTTCGACAGGTGAGCTTATCGAATTAACAACCGCGTCAATGGGCTTTGCACGAGAGACGCGTGCGCTCTCAGGAGATAAATGACCAGCAAAGGACTGAAAATGTGCCGGGCGTGCCGCGGCTTAATTGCTGCGGATTCGACGACATGTCCATTATGCGGGGCTGAAGGACACTATGCAAGGCGAGCACCCGTTTCACTCTCCGGACTTTCTAATGTATTAACAGTCAACAATCTCCTCATCCTTACTAACCTTCTTATATATGCTCTGGTTCTTGCCTATCAGAGCGACATCGTTCCGCCCCCATCGAGAGGCAATGAACTCGCTGCTTTGTCTCCATATGGAGCAATATTAAGTTTCCTTGGCGATGTTTCGCGACAAAGTGTGCTCGGGGCCGGCCAATACTGGCGGCTGATTACCGCCTGCTTTTTACATGGTGGACTGTTGCATATAGGATTTAACTCGTTCGCCCTATATCGAGCGGGAAGCATCGCAGAAGAAGAATACGGCGGCGCAAAATTCCTGTGTCTCTACTTAATAACTGGGGTATTTGGAAATTTGCTGGTCGTGGCATTTTCAAAATCTCCGGCGGTTGGTGCGTCGGGGGCTATTTGCGGCATTATCGGCGCGATGGCGGTATATGGATATAGGCGTGCAGATACGTTTGGGCGTAACCTGAAATCCTACATGGTCCAATGGATCATAATGATTGTGATAATCAGTCTGTTACCCGAAATCAGCTTCTGGGCTCATGCGGGTGGACTGATATCAGGCGCTGCGATGGGTTATTTTCTGACCGATGTTACACGCACACATGATAGTTTGAAAACTGTCCGCTTATGGCAAATAGGCGCCGCGATCTGCATAGTCTTAACTGGGGTGAGTTTCGTGTTTGGCGCCATTAATGGGCGCAAATCTGCTGAAGCTTATCGTCTCACAAATCTCAGCGTGGCCGTTTATCGACCAGTAGCCTATTACCTGCTTTGGTCACAAGTTCCCGAGAGCGAATTCGAGGAATACAAACAGACTTTTGCCTCGGAGATAACCACGTTAGAAAATATAGAAGGAATTGACGAAGAAAGCTCTTCGTTGCGAGACCATTTACTCGAAATCCTTCATGATCGACGCAATCAGTTGCACAACGTGACAAGCTTTTCTGACGCTTCGCCGGACAGGTCGAAAGTTATTGATATGAATAAAACGTATAATCAGTTCAAGGATTGGGCGAGAAGAAAAGCCCAAAGCCTCGGGCTTGCGGAAGACCAAGTATTGCCGCACAGCGGCTCGACAGATGACGAAAATCCGCAAGGCCCGCGTTCATGATAAATCGTGGTTGCTGATTAACTTGACTATGAGAACTTACCTTTCCGGAGAGTCGATTGACTGACGAAGCTCCCAAGAACTCTCTTCGAATTTGTAAAAGCTGCGGCAGCCTTACTCCCGCAAATTCAGCGAAATGTGTCCAATGCGGATCGGTTGCTGGTGAGCTTGCGCTGGCCCAGGATGAAGCGCTGCGCGAGACTCAATTCGCTCGCTCGTTCTTCAGCCGCGGTAATCCATTTACCTGGATCTTCTTTGGCGCAAACATCGGAATATTCCTTCTAACCTGTTTTGCAGGTGGCGCAGAAAACTACATCCTGGTCGCGTTTGGCGCAAAGCTGAACAGTTACATAGCGGCAGGACAATATTGGCGGCTGATTACTCCGGTCTTTATTCACGCCGGATTGGTGCATTTGCTGGTTAACATGTATGCGCTTTACGCCCTGGGGCCATCTGTCGAAAGACTATATGGATCACCGAAATTCGTGATCCTTTATTTAGGCTCTGGGATTGCAAGCATTGCTGCCAGCTATTTGTTTCCCTGGGTCAATGTTGACGAGCCATCGGTCGGCGCTTCCGGCGCATTATTTGGACTGATCGGAGTTCTTACAGTATTTGGATTCAAATACCGCGACGAATTGCCAGGGCAATTCAAACGCGCATTCGGCGCTCGGCTGATTCCAATCATCATTCTGAACCTGGCGATCGGCCTGGCGATTCCAATGATTGACAATTCGGCGCATATCGGAGGTCTGGTTGCCGGAGGATTGCTCGCCTCAGTCATTCCTTATAAACGACAGAACCCTCCTTACTCGCACTGGGCGTGGCGCGCTCTACAAGGGCTTTTGCTGGCATTAACGCTCTTTTGTTTTATCAAGGCATGGTCCAGATATGAGGGACCACATCTCAGCATCCACACCTTCAAGGTAACGTGGTTTCCCGGACAGGAAGAAGAAAGAAAAGTTGAGGCAATGCTGGAGGCGTTCAACGACGCGAGCAAGTCATTTGCTCTTGCATACAATACGCGCGATCCTGAAGCTACCAAGAAAGCGATCGAGGAATTGAATAATACCCCGAAGCTGGAGCCAGAGATTTTCAAAGTGAAGGAACGCGAGCGATTCGAAAATCTTCGGACACGAGCTTTGGACATGCTGACTCAATTGCAGAATGTCCTGCAACAGGCTAAAACGGAAGGACATGACCCGGATAACGCGAAACTTGCAGAACTGCGATGTGAGCGAAACCAATGGATCGAGGATTACAGAAAGTTCGGAGAAGATGTCCTGCGTTCAGATTGGAATAACGATCCGGAAGAGGATATTAAGGCTCCACCGTTGTGCAGCGACAACAATGCTCGAAGCTGAGCGCTTCCTGTATCAGCGGCCGCCAGCGACTAACTGTTGAGTGCTCATCTATGGTATCTTTCGTCGGTTAATTCGGCGATTGCCGGCAATCATAAGTTATTTCGGGAGGATAATATGCCAATAGCAAAAGTGGGCGTGCTGGGTTGCGGATTGATGGGATCAGGAATAGCCCAGGTCGCCGCGCAGGCAGGATATGAAACAACGGTCAGAGAAGTAACTGACGATCTGATAAAAAAGGGATTCTCAGGAATTGAAAAATCACTGGCTAAATTCGTTGAAAAAGGTGTCTACACCGCCGAACAGCAGACTGCGATTCGTGGACGTTTGCACGGTACAACAAGTTTAGAAGAACTGAAGGACTGCGATATCATCATCGAGGCAATCATCGAAAATCTTCCGACCAAACGCGAGACCTATTCCGAACTGGACCGTTACTGCAAGCCAGAGACTATTTTTGCCAGCAATACATCCTCACTTTCGATAACAGAAATGCTGACTTCTGTATCGCCAGAGCGACAGCGAAGATTTATCGGAATGCACTTCTTCAATCCCGTTCCGTTGATGAAGCTGGTCGAAGTCATACGCACGATCCTTACCGATCCGGCTGTATTTGAAACTGCCGATGCATTCGGAAAATCGCTTGGCAAAGTTACCGTCAAAACTTCGGATCGAACTGGTTTCATCGTAAACAGGCTGCTAGTTCCTTACATGCTGGATGCGGTAAGGGCTTTGGAAGAAGGCGTGGGTTCGATAGTGGATATCGATAATGCAATGAAACTCGGCTGCGGTTATCCGATGGGACCATTCACGCTTGGTGATTTCGTTGGGCTGGATACGACCTATTACATTGCTGAAATCATGTTCAACGAGTTTAAGGAAAAGCGATTTGCATCGCCGCCCTTGTTGAAACGAATGGTTCTGGCGGGGTTGTATGGAAGAAAGACCGGTCGCGGATTCTACGATTACAGCGATCCAAAGAATCCGGTACCGATGAATCTGTTGTAACCGCATTAACGGATGACGCGGATACTGCGGATTTACACAGATCTGACCCGCGAAAATCTGGTGAATCCGCGTAATCCGCGGTTCAAACAAACATCAAAAGGAGTCCGTTATGTCTTCATTTGATGATTCTGACGACGACGAGCCGATTGTCGAATTCGACAATATTAGCTACGAGAAGAGCGATGACGGCATCGCTCTAATAATGATCGATCGGCCGGAAAAGCTGAACGCGCTGAATCTATCGACCATCAACGAGCTAACGCGCGCTTTTCTGGATGCAAAAACCGACGATGCCGTACGTGCCGTCATACTTACCGGAGGCGGCGGAAAAGCATTCGTCGCCGGAGCCGACATCGCGGAGATGGCTGCGCTCGGACCAGAAGCGGCCAAGTCATTCGCTCAGTGTGGTCAGAAATTGACCTTACTGATCGAGAACTTAGGAAAACCGGTCATTGCGGCTGTTAATGGTTTTGCCCTTGGCGGCGGTTGTGAACTGGCAATGGCCTGTACGTTCAGGCTGGCGTCAGACCGAGCGAAGTTTGGCCAGCCCGAAGTTAAGCTTGGATTAATTCCTGGCTTTGGGGGATCACAGCGATTAGCCAGGCTGGTGGGTCGGGGTCGCGCATTGCAGTTACTTTTGACAGGAGAAATGATCTCTTCTGCGGAAGCCTATCGCATCGGTCTGGTAAACGAAATAACCAGCGATGATGAACTGCTGTCGACGGCGGAAGAGCTTGCGGACAAGATGAAACGGAATGCTCCGTTGGCTCTGAAATATTGCATTGAAGCCACAAACATCGGCGTGGAGATGCCGATGGAAGAAGCGTTGTTTTTGGAGGCAACGCTTTTCGGTCTCTGTTTCGCGACAGAAGATATGAGAGAAGGAACACAGGCCTTTTTGGAAAAACGTCAGCCGGATTTTAAAGGTAAGTAGTTCCCACGAATTATGAACGTTCTTGTCATCGGCTCCGGCGGTCGCGAACATGCGCTGTGCTGGAAGCTGGCGCAAGGCTCGCGCCTTACAAAACTCTACTGCACTCCTGGTAACGCTGGCATCGCACAAGTTGCCGAATGTGTGCCGTTAGACATAACCGATAATGACGCATTGGTGAAACTCGCCGGCAATCTGAACATCGATCTGACGATTGTTGGCCCAGAGCAACCGCTGGTCGCCGGAGTTGTCGATGCTTTTAACAATGCCGGATTGCGAATAGTTGGTCCCACTGCTGCCGCAGCTCAACTGGAAGGCAGCAAGATCTTTTCTAAAGAGTTCATGACGCGACACGGAATTCCGACAGGCAACTTTGTTACGTGCGATTCATCCGCTGAAGCGCGGGACGCGATTTCATCGGGAACTTTCGATTATCCAATTGTTATCAAGGCCGATGGTCTTGCTGCCGGTAAAGGAGTGGTGATTGCATCAAATTCGTCAGAAGCTGAATCGGCAATCAGCGAGATAATGGATCAGCATAAACTCGGCACGGCCGGAGATCGAGTCCTCATCGAAGAATGCCTGGTTGGACGCGAAGCGTCTTATCTCTTATTCAGCGACGGCAACGCAATTCGTCCGATGGTCGCGGCACAGGATTACAAACGAGCATTCGACAACGATAAAGGCCCAAACACTGGCGGCATGGGTACGTTCTCGATGCCGCGTCAGCTTGACCCTTTAATCGAAGATCAAATTCTGAAGGAGATTGCAGAACCGACAATCAATGCGGCAAGGGCCGAAGGCTTTCCATTTCGCGGCGTTCTTTTTATCGGGTTGATGCTGACCGCCGATGGTCCAAGAGTCCTGGAATATAACGTCAGGTTTGGCGACCCCGAAACTCAGTCGATATTAAAAAGGCTCGACAGTGACTTGTTAGATATCTTCGATGCTATTGAGACAGGCACATTGGATAACGTCGAACCGCAATGGTCGAATGATGTCGCAGTATGCATCGTGGCTGCCTCGGAAGGTTATCCGGGTGATTACGAAAAAGGCAAATTGATAAGCGGACTTGAAGACGCCGGATCAATTGACGGCGTGACAGTTTTTCATGCGGGCACCAAAAGAAATGGCGATGACATTGTATCCTCAGGCGGTCGGGTTCTGGGCGTGACGGCTCGGTCAAATGACTTGAAAGAGGCGCGCGACTTGGCGTACCAGGCCATCCGGAAGATCCATTTTAACGGCATGTTTTATCGCTCAGATATCGCCGCGCAGTAGAAGACATAATCATTGGCAGTCTTGAAGATCTCATCTCTATCCGGTGACAATTTCCGATTGAACCCGGAACTTCATAACGACATTATACGATTGGCGGAACCCAGCTATGAAAATGCTGAACAGATCCTTTCCGCAGTCGTTCCCACCTACGACACAATCTATGTTGCTCGTGATGACAATGATGAGTTGCTCGCTTTCTTCATGTGTGGCTTTGAAAAGATTGCCATAAACGATGAGATTACTCCCACGATTCATCTGGGATGGACGTGCGCCGCTCGGCAATCAAAAGGGTCAGGTGACGCTCAGGCACTGTACAAACAGTTCGTTGCAGATTCCCAGACAATCGAACGATCCACGGGAAACAGGTTTCTGTTGTGGAGCACTACGCTGACCCCTGTAGGTGTTCATCTCTATCATAAGTACTTTGCCGACGTAGTCCCTGATATTGACGGGAATTACTCGCCTGAAACAGCAAGAATAGCCGAGGCGCTGAGAAGGCGCTTGAATGCGCCAAAGACTGATGCCCATCCTTTCGTTTTGAAAGGAACGGCGGCAGCGCGTTTTTCCGAGCAAGAACGAATGCGAATCAAGGAGATTACCGCTAACAAAAGCTTCACGTTGTTCGACAAGCTAGGAATAAA
This sequence comes from Blastocatellia bacterium, assembly GCA_035652355.1. GTDB lineage: Bacteria > Acidobacteriota > Blastocatellia > DASRDY01 > DASRDY01 > DASRDY01. Next base: position 29,722 of record DASRDY010000107.1, on the reverse strand, counting down.
CGAACGCGATGGAGACCGCCTTTTGGTGATCTGCAAACTGCCGCTTTAGATTTGTCCAGCGTCTTGTGCACCACAATATCTTGTAATTCGCGAAACGAAGACCCACAAAATCATTGACACGATTATGGCTTTTTCTTACTATGCATTTATCACAGGAAAGGAGGTGGTCTGGCGAATATGACAGATTATAATTGTGAGGTGGCTGAAGCCTAAAGGCAGCCTCTTGAAAGTGAGTGCAACGGTGGCGGCAACGTCATCTCTCACCTGTTGAGGTTGCATCACTGATATTGTTTTCATATTGGTGGATTGGGCTAATTCACGCAGTTCACCGGAGCCCGCCGATTACAGGCTGTAGTCGGCGGGCTTTCCAATTTCTGGCAGTGGTCGGGGATCGGTGGTCAGGGGTCGGAGAAAGACGTTTCCAACCAGTCCCTGAATCCTGACCGCTGATCCCTTCCGTACGCTCACCTCTAAACATTTCTCCGGACTCGCCGATATTGATATAAATAACTCCGCCCGAAAGGATGGACTATGAAACGTGTGTTCAAATTAACGGGCATCAGCTTAACCAGTGCCGCGATGTGTGTGTTCACCCTGGGTTTGTTATTGGGATCATTCAAGATTCCCAGCTATGCAGCATGGTCCGCCCAACGGACACTAGCGGCCGAAGCCGCGAAATCGCGAGAAACGTTTCGACTCTATCGGACCGCCGACTATGCAACGGCGAAACATGCCTTGCTTGAAGACATCCGTAGAAATGATCAATTAAGCGGCAAGTGTCGAAAACCTAATATGTTCTCTGCGGATGTGATAATGGATTATGCTCGTCTGGCAAAGCTTTCGGAAAAGAATAATCAACCGGGAAGTCAGGAATATATGCAGCAAGCAATCGACCGGTGTTCGGAATTGAAATCTCGCTATCTCGTGTGCTCGGAATCGTACTTGCGGGGTGAGGTCGAGCGTACGGATAAACTTAATTATTAACCGATAGATGAAAGGGTCAGACAAATTTGCCTGACCCATCCGCCGCTAACTATTCATTGACGCCAGGAATTCGGCGTTACTCTTCGATTTCTCTAGTCGATCCAGCAGCAATTCCATCGATTCAACTGACGACAGCGGGTTCAGAACTTTGCGCAATACCCAGATGCGATTAAGGTCTTCGCGAGGTATCAACAATTCTTCCTTACGGGTTCCGGACTTGTTGATGTCGATTGCAGGGAATACTCGACGCTCAACCAGCTTACGGTCAAGATGGATTTCCATGTTGCCCGTGCCTTTGAATTCTTCAAAGATCACGTCGTCCATTCTCGACCCGGTATCAATCAAGGCCGTCGCAATGATCGTCAGCGATCCGCCTTCTTCGATATTACGCGCCGCGCCGAAGAAACGCTTTGGACGCTGCAACGCGTTGGAGTCCACACCGCCTGACAGGATCTTGCCGGAAGGCGGAACCGTCGCGTTATGCGCACGCGCCAGACGTGTGATCGAATCCAGCAGAATAACTACATCGCGGCCGTGCTCGACCAGGCGCTTTGCCTTTTCAATCACCATTTCCGCCACCTGCACGTGGCGCTGTGCCGGTTCGTCAAAGGTTGAAGAGATAACTTCACCGTGAACGCTGCGCTGCATATCGGTGACTTCTTCGGGTCGTTCGTCGATCAACAAAACGATCAGAGTCACTTCCGGATGATTCTTTGTGATGCTGTTCGCGATTGTCTGCAACAGCATCGTCTTACCGGTACGCGGTGGAGAAACGATCAGACCGCGCTGCCCTTTTCCGATTGGCACAACCAGATCGATAACGCGGGCCGATAGATTGTCGTTTGACGTCTCCATCCGCAATCTTTCTGCCGGGTAAAGTGGGGTAAGATTGTCGAAGAAAACTTTGTCGCGTCTCTGCTCTGGCGGCTCAAAGTTGATTGCTTCGACTTTGATCAGCGCGAAATAACGTTCGCCTTCTTTCGGTGGACGAATCTGGCCGGAGATCGTGTCGCCTGTGCGTAAATCGAATTTGCGTATCTGCGAAGGCGAAACGTAAATATCATCCGGACCTGGCAGATAGTTGTAATCAGGCGCGCGAAGGAAACCGAATCCATCAGGCAGCGTTTCCAGAACGCCCTCACTGAATATCAATCCGCTCTTTTCCGTTTGCGCCTGGAGGATCTTAAAGATCAACTCCTGCTTCCGCATCCCGGTTGCGCCGGGCACATCCAGATCTTTTGCTATCTGCGTTAACTTGGAAATATTCAACTCTTTCAGAGTTGCAATATCCATCAATTGTTCTTCTTTTTCTGCCATAGTATTTATTGAAAACCTCTCTGTGTCGTACAGGTATCGGCCGGATTGATGGCCTTTACACCATTTCTATGTATTCCTTTGTTCCAATCTTTTATTTTCAAATTATTGCAATGATTGCAGCGGGGACGACTGAAGGGTAATGTGTTGTTGATTGTTAAATATTAGTGTTCGGCTGCAATCCTCCTGTCCCCATCATGCCTGTTTCTTCTTGTTCAATCCGGCATCGATTTCGCGCCAAACGCGTTCGACTCCGGCACGAGTCAAAGATGAGTACGGAATAATCTCGTCAACTCCCAGTTCCAAGCGTGTTTTCGAGAGAGTGGTTTTTAGCTGGTTATTCGATAACTTATCCGTCTTAGTCGCAACTACAGCGTACGCCAGTTTTTTCTGGTTGAGCCAAGTTACTAATTGCTTATCTTGGGCGGTAGGCTTATGTCGCGAATCAACGATTGAAATACATAGCATAAGCGACCGCCTTTGCGCAAGATAATTTTCGACAAGCGGCGCCCACTCTTTTCTAATTGCTTCAGGGACCCTGGCATAACCATAACCAGGCAAATCCACAAAATAGAACCGCTCGTTTATCAGGAAAAAATTGATCGCCTGCGTCCGTCCCGGGGTACTGCTGGTCCGCGCCAGCCCTTTCGTCCCCAACAGGCTGTTTATCAAACTCGACTTGCCCACATTTGAGCGGCCGAGAAATGCTACCTCTGGTAACTCATCTGCTGGAAAGTCGCTGGGGGTGGCCGCACTGCGTATAAATCGGGCGTTGGTGATTTTCATTAAACGGTCAAAGATGAGGCTGAAACGATGATCTGCTGCTCTTCACAGCAGATCATCGTTTCATTGTCCTTCGCCCTTTAGCGTTCTTTAGTCGGAAATCTGAGTCGAGGCCGGGCCTTTGCTGGATGGGTCCTGTTTCCACACAGGTGCGATTACTCCATCCGGAGTGGATTCGGCGCTTTCCAGCACCGGCATTACCGTCACCGCGCTGGGTCTTTCTTCCAGTGCGATTGGCGGCACCTCGTCATACATATCGACGAAATGGATTTCCATTTCCTGAAGCACATCAGGCGGAATCTCCACGATGTCTTTTTCGTTTTCCTTCGGAAGAATTATCGTTCGAATGCCACCCCGATGCGCGGCCAGCAGTTTCTCTTTAACGCCGCCGATCGGAAGCACCTTACCTCGTAACGTAATTTCTCCAGTCATCGCGACGTCTTTGCGAGCCGGAATCCGGGTCAGCGCGGAAACAATCGCGGTTGCCAATGTAATACCTGCAGACGGACCGTCCTTTGGAATTGCTCCTTCGGGCACGTGAATGTGCAGGTCATATTTCTTGTAGAAGTCAGGCGAAATACCCAGCTTTGATGCGCGTGATCGAACACAGGTGATTGCCGCCTGCGCCGATTCCTGCATAACTTCGCCAAGCTTCCCTGTAAGGGTCAGACGACCGCGTCCCGGGATCAGCGTTGCTTCAACGTTCAGCACGTCGCCACCGACTTCAGTCCAGGCGAGTCCTACAGCCAGTCCGATTTCGTTGGTTTCACCCATCATCTGAGGACGGAACTTTGTCGGCCCCAGATGTTGACGCACGGTCTCTCCGGTAACAGTTTCGCGGAAAGCCTGACGATCATCCGTTCCAGCCGCAACGACTTTACGAGCAGTTTTTCGCAGAACCGAAGCGATTTCGCGCTCAAGGTTGCGGACGCCGGCCTCACGCGTGTAGTACTGAATGATGGTTGTTATCGCATCATCGGTGAAATCAACCTGATCCGTGGTCAATCCGTTTGCTTCAAGCTGCTTGGCTACCAGATGGCGTTTGGCTATTTCCAGTTTCTCGCGTTCTGTGTAACCGGACAGCCGAATGATCTCTAATCTATCCTGCAACGGTCCCGGTATCGAATGCAGAACGTTTGCGGTTGCGATAAACATCACCTGCGACAAGTCATATTCAACATCCAGGTAATGATCGTGGAATGTGTGGTTCTGTTCAGGATCCAGCACTTCTAATAGAGCGGCAGATGGATCGCCGCGGAAATCCGCACCGAGCTTGTCAACTTCGTCCAGCAGGATCAGCGGATTGATCGTATTCGCCTTGCGCATCATCTGTACGATCTGTCCAGGAAGAGCGCCGATGTAGGTGCGACGATGACCGCGAATTTCTGCCTCGTCTCGTACGCCACCCAATGAAAGCCTGACAAAGTTTCGTCCGGTCGCCTTTGCAATCGAACGTCCCAGCGAAGTCTTTCCAACTCCTGGAGGTCCGACGAAGCAGAGTATAGAGCCGCGTGGCTTTTCAACCAGCTGGCGCACGGCAAGGTATTCCAGAATACGCTCTTTGATTTTCTCCAGACCGTGATGGTCGGTATTCAGAACGTTTTCAGCGTGATTGATATCCCGAATCTCTTCGGACTTATTCTTCCACGGCACTGCCAGCAACCAGTCAAGATAGTTGCGCGATACCGTCGATTCAGCAGACATCGGAGGCATCTGCTCCAGACGCTTCAACTCCGTCATCGCCTTTTCGTAGGCATCGGCTGACATGCCTGCGTCTTCGATCTTTTGCTTTAATTCTTCAAGCTCTGCCTTCTCGTCTTTGCGGCCCAGCTCTTTGTTGATCGCCTTGATCTTTTCGTTGAGGTAGTACTCGCGTTGAGCGCGCTCCATCTGGCGTTTGACGCGGGTCTGAATCGAACGGTCAACGTGAACCTTATCAAGCTCGATCTCAAGAATCTCAACCAAACGCAAGAGGCGTTCATGAACCGGATATATCTCAAGCAATCCCTGTTTGTCTTCGACGCTGATCTTCAGGTTGCTGGTGACGGTATCGGCCATGCGCGACGGATCTTCGATTCGCAACGCCGCGTGCAGTGATTCCAGATTCAGATCGTGGCTTTGGCGAACGTATTGATCGATCAGCGAGCTTACACGCCCAACCAGCGTGTTGATGCGCGCTCCCTTTTCGGGCGTAATACGCGCGCGTCGCAGGGTCGCCTGCCAGAAACCTCTTCGTTCTTCAATGCGAACCGCTCTGGCTCTCTCCACGCCCTCGACCATGACCTTGATGTTGCCATCGGGTTTGTGAAGACTGTGCGTTATTGTCGCCAGCGTTCCCACACGATAAACCTGTTCAGCGGTCGGCTCGTCGATGGTCGCGTCGTGCTGCGTCGACAGAAAGATCATCTTGTCGGTGGCTTCCGCCTCCTCCAAGGCGTAGACCGAAGCCTTACGACCGATTGTAAAAGCAACCATTGTATGGGGAAAAACGACGACCTCGCGGATAGGAACCATGGGGTACGTCACGACATCTTCTGGCGTTCCATCGTGAAATTCGTTCATAAATATATCCAGCAGAAAGACTATCCAGCAGCCGACCTCACTTAATTCGCGCAGCTGGCTATAGAGTACTCAAAATTAGCCTGCCTTTTCCAGAAGCGGCAACGTTGCGCGACGGCTTTCAACCATTTCGCGCGTAACGATGAATTCTTTGACTTTGCGCTGCGCCGGAATTGTGTACATCGCATCCAGCATCAGCTCTTCCAAAATCATGCGCAGTCCCCTGGCGCCAACCTTACGGTCATATGCCATCTTGGCCACCGCCGCCAAGGCATCATCCGTAAAACGCAATCGAACATTCTCGAAATCGAAAAGCTTCTGATACTGTTTGATCAGCGCATTCTTTGGCTGAGTCAGTATCTCGACCAAAGCTGCTTCGTCCAATTCATGCAGCGTTCCGACCACTGGTAACCGACCGACGAATTCAGGAATCAATCCGAATTTAATCAGGTCTTCAGGTTGGATCTGATCCAGAATATTGTCGGCAGCTTTCTGACGGGCAGTCCGCACCTTTGCGTTAAATCCCAAAGCTTTCTTTCCGATTCGGCGCTCGATCACCTTCTCCAGTCCGACGAATGCGCCTCCACATATAAACAGTATATTAGTCGTGTCTACGGGAAAGAACTCCTGGTGCGGGTGTTTGCGTCCACCCTGCGGTGGAACGTTGGCAACGGTGCCTTCCAGGATTTTCAACAATGCCTGTTGTACACCTTCGCCTGAGACATCGCGTGTAATCGACGGGTTCTCGTCCTTGCGGCATATCTTATCGATTTCGTCGATATAGATGATGCCCTGCTGCGCTCGATCGATGTCGTTGTTGGCGGCCTGCACCAGCTTTAGAATTATGTTCTCGACGTCTTCGCCGACGTAACCTGCTTCTGTCAGCGTCGTCGCATCGACAATCGTGAAAGGAACGTTCAGCATCCGAGCCAGCGTCTGCGCCAGCAGGGTTTTGCCCGTGCCCGTTGGACCGATCAGCATTATGTTCGATTTTTGAACTTCGACTTCGTCACTGCCGGGGCGACGTCGCATCTCGATGCGTTTGTAATGCTGATAAACCGCGACGGCGAGTTTCTTTTTGGTTTCGTCCTGACCGATTACGTAATCATCCAGGAATTTTTTGATTTCGTGCGGTTTAGGTAAGGCAGGTCGATGGGTGGCGCTTTCCTGTTGCGCATCATCGGTTATGATCTCGTTGCAAATGTCTATACATTCATTGCAGATATATACAGTCGGTCCCGCGATCAGTTTTTTTACTTCATTCTGACTCTTGCCGCAGAACGAACAGCGCAAAGTATCGTCGCTTCTTCTCACCATTGTGTCAGTGTCCACCCCTAACTGTGTTAACGTTCGTCATTATTACTTACCTGACTATTCTCTATGAGCGATTACCTGGTCAATCAGCCCATATTCGAGCGCTTGCTGAGAGCTCATAATCCGATCGCGCTCCACATCGTGCTCGATAATGTCCAGCGACTGACCTGTATGTTTTGCCAGAATACCACTGGTCAGCTCTCTCATGCGCATAATTTCTTCTGCATGAATGCGGATGTCTGTCGCCTGTCCCGAGATGCCACCGATGGACGGCTGATGGATCAATATACGTGAATTAGGCAGCGCAAATCGCTTCCCTTTTGTACCTGCGGTCAATAACAATGCGCCCATCGATGCCGCCTGTCCCAGACAAATTGTCATAACGTCAGGCTTGATGAATTGCATCGTGTCGTAAATTGCCATCCCTGCTGTAATTGAACCACCTGGTGAATTTATGTAAAGAGCAATGTCTTTATCCGGGTCCTCGGCTTCCAGGAACAACATCTGGGCTACCACCAGGTTGGCGATCATATCGTCGATCGGCGTTCCGATGAAAATAATATTGTCTTTCAGCAGGCGTGAATAAATGTCGAACGCCCGTTCGCCACGGCTGGTCTGCTCGACCACCATTGGAACAAGTGCATTGTACGGTATTGAGCTATTCATAAGCCTAGTCCTCTGTGTAATGCTTCCGCGACCCGCGCTTCCTGCGATATTCTTTGATTGAATAAGAACGGGAAACAAAAAGGGAAGGCAGGCAAGTCGGGATCGCGGCTCCTTCTTTCCAAATGGAACTGGGGCCTCTTCAAATTGCCCTAACCTGTCCTCCGCGACTTTAACCTACCCCTGCTCCGCAACGGATTCAGTTACTGTTTCCTCGGCTTCGTTTGCAGCCTCGTGTGTAACTGCTTCCGTTGTGATTTTGGCATGGGCAACAACAACGTCAAGCGCTTTACGATTCTTCAGGTTATCTCTGATGTTATCTAGCGCTTCTTCCTTTGTCAAGCGGCTCTTCATCGCCTCAAAGGTTTGGCCGTTGCGGTCAGCAAGATGTTGAATCTCGTGGTCTATTTCGTCGTTGGTTACCTCGGTTTTTTCAAGTTCGGCAATACGCTCCAGGATCAATGCGCCTCGAACATCACTGATCGCCAGGTTGCGCGCTTCTTCTCTGATGTTTTCAAGGTTGATATCGGTGTCCGGACGATAAACGCGCTGGTAAACAAGATCTCGAATTAAAGATTCCACTCTTGACCGGGTTTGCTGCTCAATGAGAGTCGGAGGAACTTCAAACGGATTTAGCTTTACAAGTTTGTCAAGCAACTCATCACGCATCACACTCGATGCATGCCGCTCGGCTGCGACTTCCAGGTCCTCGCGGATGCGCTTCCGGAGGTCTTCAAGCCCTTCGATCTCGCCTCCTAAGCCCTTAGCAAACTCATCGTCTATTTCAGGTAGTTCTTTAGCTCTTAAAGCTGTAACTTGCGCAGTATATTCGAGTTCTTTGCCCGCCAGGTCCTTGGACGAGAAGTCTTCCGGATACTTCACTTTAAAGACCTTCTCTTCGCCGACTTTTGCGCCTCGAAGGTTATCAGAGAACTCTGTCTGTACATTCGGCGCTCCGATAATCACCTCAACGTCGTTGGCGGTCAGGTCCTGTTCTTCGGTCGACAGGAATTTGCCTTTTAGATCGACGGTGATGTAATCGCCATCCTGGGCTGGACGATCTTCGGCCGGAACCAGCTCGGCGTTCTTTTCCTGCAGCGCCTTCAACTCGCTGTCAATATCCGCATCGGTGATTGTGGGCACGCGCTTGGTTATCTCTAAATCTTTGTATTCAGTCAGGTTAAAGTCCGGGATGACTTCGACGGTGGCCTTAACCGAAAGCGCCTTCCCTTCTTCAGCCGTAAGGTTATCGAACGATGGATTGCCGATGACTCTCAGGTTATGATCCTTAACGGCGTGCGAAAGTCCGTGTGACAGCAGATGCTGCATTACTTCGTTTCGGATTGAATCTTTGTATCGTGTTTTGACTACTGATTTTGGTGTCTTGCCGGGCCGAAAACCCGGGACGCTGGCGTAACGCGCATACTCGCCCGTGACCTTTTCAAACTCGCGATTTACCTCATCAACAGGGACCTCAATCGATACTTCGCGCTTGCAATCAGCTAAGCTGCTAACCTCGGTTTTCAATCTGAACTCACCTTTCTGGTAAAAAATATGGCGGGAATTTGCAGCAGTATGCTTTTACCCGGGACTTATCTGGTGCGAAAGGGGGGACTCGAACCCCCACGGGTTTCCCCGCCAGATCCTAAGTCTGGTGCGTATACCAATTTCGCCACTTTCGCACGCTTACTCGGGCAACTGGCGGCCCGAACTAGAAAGGCGCTGCACTGCGCCCTAATCGCCATTTTTCTTCACTCTCACTTAAACCAATTGAGTATAACCAACACCTACAGTCAAAACAAGGCGGAATCTGGTTGTCTGGCTGCGCGATGTGACCGTGACACCAAATGACCAAACTCGGTGCTTATGACTTGTGTGTCACACCAGGTGTCACGGCGGTATTGATAGATAGCAAAGCACTTGGTCAAACCGTGACAGGTGTGACAGCAGTTGGCCAAAGTTTAGATTGCGTAGCACTCTATGCCACAAATTGCCACTAACCGCCACGGCGTCTGGAGATCAAGCCCCCGGGGTTTCCAATTTGAATTTTCCAATTTAGCCGACCTTTAAAATCCGTTTCCCTGAACGAAGTCGTAAGTCGGACCAGAAGACCAACGGTTTTCTTCGACGGGACTAAAAGGTCTTCGGGCAAGGCTTCCGATGGAACACTGAATTACCAGTTCGAGCTGAAAAAACGTAAATCGGAGAACGTTTCTCTTGGACGTAACCGAATTAAAAGAGTTGCTAAAGGATTCCTCTCTCTTTTCTCTGTTAAGAGACGATGAGATGGAGGAGTTCGCCCGCCGGTTTGAGCTGGTTCACTTTACAATCGGACAAAACGTTTGCCGGGCTGGAGATATATCTGACTCGTTTTACACGGTTTATTCTGGTCGAGCCCGCGTCATCGCAGAAAACGCTTCGGGCGAAGAGATCACCGTGGGAAACCTTACGCGCGGGAACCATTTCGGCGAGCAAGGCGTTTTTACCGAGTCGAAACGACAATATACCGTTCGCGCATCGGGGGATCTTGTCCTTCTACGTTTGAGCAAAAAGGATTTTGATGATCTTCTGAAGAATCATCCCAGCCTGAAAGAATATTTCGCCAGGTACATTTCTGAACTCTCGATCCGCAATTTCCTGAAAGTCTGCACGGTCTTTTCTCCAATGTCTCCGAAAGAGATTCGCGAGCTGTTGGGAATGCTTCGGCCCGCTGACTATGCGGCCGGCGAAGCGATTGTACGCGAGGGGGAAACGGGAGACGCGTTTTACATTCTGCGCAACGGCAGCGCAAAGGTGATCAAGGACAGCGATGGCGGAAAGGTCCTTAATCATCTTAAAGGCGGCGACAGTTTCGGCGAGCTGGCCCTTTTGACCGGCAGTCCGCGCGCGGCAACGGTGGTCGCCGAACAGCAGTTGAGCGCGTTTCGTCTCGAGAAAAATGACTTCGATCGCCTGATGAATCACGCGCCGAAAGTGAAGGACGCGATTGTCAGTATCGCTTCCGGATATAGTTCCGCGGCGCTTCACCAGAACGGCAACGGTTTGGCTGCTAAACCTGCTCTCGCAGCAGAGTTGCCTCCGGCGCCCGAACCACCTGAACAAATCTATAAACCGCGTCGCGCCAGGCGTTATCCCGCACTTTTGCAATTGAGCGAAACCGATTGCGCCGCGGCCTGTCTGTCGATGATCCTTCGTTATTATCGAAAGCACGTATCGATCAATCGACTGCGGGAACTGGCGCACGTCGGTCGCGAAGGCGCATCGCTTTTCAGCGTGGCCGAAGCGGCAGAGGCAGTGGGATTTCATGCGCGCGGAATTCGAGCTTCGTTTGAAAATCTGAAAACGGTTGAAACGCCCGCTATCGCACACTGGGAAGGCTTTCATTACATTGTGCTTTATGAAGTGCGGGAAGACAGCGTTATTGTCGCCGACCCTGCGATAGGTCTTCGACGATTGACAAAGGAAGAGTTCGTCAAAGGCTGGACCGGTTATTTGCTGTTGCTGTCGCCTACGCCGAAAGTGGAGACGGTTGAGGAAACGCAGACAACGCTCAGGCGATTCCTTCCACTACTGGCGCCTTATCGCAAGCTTCTTTTTGAAATTCTGCTGGCGTCACTGATCCTTCAGCTTTTCGGGCTGGCGTCGCCGATATTCACTCAGGTCATTGTCGATAAGGTTCTGGTTCACAAGAGCGAATCATTGCTGAACGTGATGCTGATCGGAATGCTGTTGATAGCAGTGTTTCAGACGGCGACGGTGGCGCTCAGGTATTATCTGCTGCTTCATACAACGCGGCGGATTGACCTGCAGATGCTTGTGAATTTTTACAAGCATGTTCTGAGCCTGCCAATGCGCTACTTCGAAGAGCGCAAGGTTGGCGACATCATTAAACGCTTTAACGAGAATGCCCGAATCCGGGATTTCCTAACAGGACGCGCATTGGGTGTGATCCTCGATTCACTGATGATCGTGGTCTATCTCGGGTTGATGTTGTTTTACAACGTCAATCTCACGCTTGTGGCGCTGGCGTTCATGCCGGGTTACGCGATCCTGACTCTAGTCGTGACACCGAAAATGAAACGCCAGCACCGCGAATCATTCGAGAAAGAGGCCGAAGCAGATTCGCACATGGTCGAAACGATCAGCGGAGTCGGAACGGTCAAGGCGACGGCGGCGGAGCGTCAGGTGCGGTGGAAGCTGGAAGGCTTAATGACAAAAGCATTGAACGTCCAGTTTCGCACCGCGATGCTGAATGTGACTGCGTTTTCAGTCGGCAATATTCTGCAAACGGTTAACACCGTTTTTCTATTCTGGTACGGAGCGCATTTGGTCCTGTCGGGCGATCTCTCCGTTGGTCAGCTGGTGGCATTCAATGTCCTCGTCGGCAATATCACGCGACCGATCATTAGTCTTCTGGATTTATGGAACGAGTTCCAGGGAATCAACATCGCGCTTGAACGCTTGAACGATGTATTTGATGCCCAGGCTGAAGAAGACGTCACAAAGAAATCGCTGATCCGGCTGCCGTCGATTCGCGGGCAGATCAAATTCGATAATGTCACGTTCCGCTATCCGACGCGACCAGACAGGAATGCGCTTCAGAACATAAATGTAGAGATCTATCCGGGACAAACCGTCGCGCTGGTCGGACGCAGCGGTTCAGGAAAAACAACATTCGCGAACCTGTTGCTGCGATTGCACGAGCCAAGCGAAGGAAGAATCCTGATCGACGGTTTCGACACCAGACAAGTCGCTATTAATAGCCTGCGAGACCAGATAGGCGTCGTGCCGCAAGATGTTTTTCTCTTCAGCGGAACCATACGGGAAAATATCGCGTTCGGTGATCCGGACGCGCCTCTTCAGGAGGTCGTCGGAGCGGCGATGCTGGCCGGAGCGCACGAATTCATCAGCGAGCTTCCGTTAGGTTACGAAACAAAAATAGGAGAGCGCGGCCAAAGTCTATCGGGCGGTCAAAAACAGCGTATCGCGATTGCGCGGGCCCTTTTCAAAAAGCCGCGGATATTAGTATTCGATGAAGCCACCAGCGCGCTGGACACCGAAAGCGAACGCGCGATCCAGCAAAACCTGGACAACATTTTGAAAGATCGAACGACGTTCATTATCGCGCACCGGCTGAGCACCGTTCGAAACGCCGACCTGATCATCGTTCTGGATAAAGGCGCAATTGTTGAGATGGGCGACCACTACAGCCTGATGCAGCGGCGCGAGCTCTATTATTACCTGAACAGCCAGCAGATAGAGAGCTAGTTGACCAGAAAATCCAATCTTTCAGAAATCGCGTAGTGCTTACATAAACCCAGACCCGGAGGTACTGAATAATGACTAAGGCAAAAAAGACTGGTCAGAAACGTCCAGCCAGAACAAAGATCGAAGAGCTTGCCGGTGATAAGAAAGAGTTAACCCCCACTCAATTGCAGAATGTAAAGGGCGGAGCAAAGGGCTCAAATGGGATTGATTACACCGCCAATAACGCGGTCAACGTTACCATAACGGAAACTCTTTCGCGATGAGTCTGGGTGCTCTTTAGTCGCAGGTCGGTGCTATTCGAGTGAAGTCAATTGGAAAAATAACGGAGCGAATTCATGCCAGCAATCAGAAAATCAGATCGGAAACGATCGCCGAGAACTAAGGTTGAGGGGCTTGCCGGTAATAAAAAGAGCCTGACAGGAAAGCAGATGAAAAAGGTAAAAGGCGGAGTATCGGACGAAACCTTGAACACAGACGCGGGAGCTTATGCCAAGAGCGCTACCGGCGGCGGCCAGAAAAGCCTGGGTTCTCTTCTGGCCACGGTTGGTACGATCCTTGTAAAATCGATAGCAAACTGAGGTGAAATGACTTATGCGAAAAACAAACAAATCAAATCAGAAACGTGCTCCGAGGACGAAAGTCGCAGAGCTGAGCAGCGATAAGAAAGAGTTGTCCGGAAAACAGATGAAAAAAGTAAAGGGCGGCGTTTCGGACGGAACATCGAACACAGTGGTTAAGCAGAAGGTGACGGAATCCAGCTTCACGGATGGCTCTGTCCGATTCTAGTGCGAGGTTAAGACAAAAACCAGCTCGGATGCGGGTTCCACTTTGACAGAGAGTTTCGGCGCAAAACCGTGAGAGCCGAATTTAACTGAAAGTTGTCAGGAGAATGCCATGGGACAGAAGAAAAGTGGCGCGATGACAGCCACGAGTCGTAATCGCGTAAAAATAAACAAGCTTTCGAAATCAAAATCTAAACTCAACGCAAATGACCTGAAGCAAGTCAGAGGCGGCGCTGATAACCAACAGTCTGGCGCGGAGCGATGGAAAATTTTACAGGATACACAAACAAAGATCTTCGAAATTCAACAGGATGTCACCGTCACTCAGGCGAAAGCGCAAGACAAAACCATTAAGAGTTGAGAACGGTTATCCGGCCTTGGAAATGATAAGGACAATTCAATGAAAAGGAAGCAACAGCGGGTTAAGGTCGATAGGTTGAATAATGCAAATCGCGAATTGACGAAACCCGAACTTGAAAGAGTAAGAGGTGGAAAGCCTGCTGGTTCTGGGGCGGCAGGATTAATCCAGTTTGTGCCCAAGACAGCACGCAGTCTCGGCACCGCAACAGAGGATTCGAGCGGTCCCATTGAGATCTCGGGTGATTCGACCGGAACGTAAAAGATTTGTATCTGGACGTAAAATGGTCAACGAAAAACATGCTAACTTACCTCCGCTGTACGAGGATTGGATTAACGAAATCCTTGCTGGACCTATCCCGCGCGAGACCAGCGCGACCTGTGACGATTGCGCAATGGTTACCCCTTCAAACGAAGCAAATAACGATACAGGTTACTACTTCAGCGCCAAATCAAAATGCTGTACTTACCTGCCTCAATTGCCGAATTTTACAGTCGGGCGCATCCTTGCTGACGAAAGCCCTGAAATGGAATTTGGCCGAAGAAGCGTCGAGGCCAGAATCAGCTCAAAATGCGTCGTGAGTCCGTTTGGTGTTGGTCGTCCTGCAGTCTATTCGCTGCTATACAAAGAAAGTGTTAATGCGTTTGGCCGAAGCCAGTCTCTGCTGTGCCCTCATTACGTCGAACAAAGCGGACATTGCGGTATCTGGAAATACCGCGGCAACGTTTGTGCGTTCTGGTTTTGCAAATTCGATCGCGGAATTGTTGGAATGCAATTCTGGGAATTGATGCGACAGCTCTTTTCTGCTGTTGAAGAAGAGCTGGCTGAGTGGTGCGTGCTTCAGCTCAATCCAGGTACTGAAGCGCTGCGCTGTCTCAATGCCAGTCAGGCTAATAATGGAACATCGAAAATCGATGGAAGCGCTCTGGACGGAAATGTAGACGAAAAACGATATCAGCGAATATGGGGCAATTGGCATAACCGTGAACGTGAGTTTTACCAGGAGTGCGCAGAGTTGGTTAGACCGCTGGGCTGGAGTGATGTACTCGAACGGTGCGGTCCAAAAGTCCCGACACTCGCCCTGCTGACGAGACAGGCGCATAAGGAATTAACATCCCATATCGTACCGGAACGACTTCGACAGGCCCCGATACAGTTAGTGAGATCGAATAGCGACGGTGACCGCGTGACCACTTACAGCAAATTCGATCCTCTTGAATTACCGAAACCGATGATGAACCTGTTGCATTATTTCGACGGACGTCCAACCGGTGAGGTTTTACAGCAAATTGCTGAAGACGAAGGAATCAGATTGGACTCTGGCGCCGTCCGAAAACTGACCGATTTCGAAATATTGGTTCCTTGTTCTGATTAAAATGGCAGAGGACAACAATAATCAAGCAATTGATCTTGCAACACTCGGCAAATCGTGGACGCCTCCTCAAGGCGCCGATGCTTCACCTGAAGTTGCCGATGTCCTGACGGAGTTGCCTTCGTGGGCCGCGCGCGGACTCCTGTATGTTGTAGTGGGATTTGTTGCGACTGCTTTGATATGGGCTTATTTCAGCCGTGTTGATGTCACCGTCGAGGCGCGAGGATCGCTGGTGCCGGAAGGTTACGTGCGGCCAGTCCAGTCTATAGGCGCGGGCCAAGTGCAGGCGGTGCGCGCTCGCGAAGGAGACAAAGTCGAGCGGGGCGATATCATTGTTCAGTTGGACGGCGCTGAGCTTCGAGGCAAACTCAACAAGCTTCGCGAACAATTGATGACAAGCCGAGAGCAGCTTCGGCAATTGCAAGCTTCAAAAGGGCCTGTTGCCGAAACCCTCGACAGACAGAACAGCATTGATCGCCTGGAAAGCGACATCGCGGCCACGCAATTATCTCTGGATCAGACAAGCGTAAGAGCTCCTATCACCGGCCTGATCACGAAAATGGATGTTCGCAGCACGGGTGTCGTAGTTGCGGCCGGCCAACAGATTGGCGCGATAGCTCCGGCTGGAGCGCGATTGGTCGTCGAGGCGCAGGTTTCAAACCGGGACATCGCCTTTATCGAGCCAGGTTTGCCAGCGAAGCTGAAGCTGGACGCATTCCCATACCAGGATTATGGCATCGTCGAGGGAAAAGTTCTTACAGTCTCGCCTGATGCCCAGATCGACGAGAAGATTGGTTCATACTACAAGGTTACTATCGAATCTTCGACCGATAGCGTCAGCGCTCAAGGCAAGACATTTCCTTTGAAACCAGGGCTCTCCCTGACAGCGGAAGTGGTGACGGAACGTAAAAGCATTCTGAACCTCATTCTCGAGCCGTTTCGCAAATTGAAGAGCGACGCCAGCGGCTCGGCACATTGATTCCGGGCGATTTCGAAATTATGAGATTGGACGACATACCAGCGATCGAGATTGGCGATGAGACGGTCAGCCTTTTTGATTTGCTTAGGCAGGCAAAGTTCAATGATGCTCTGCATATCTTCGAATCCGCAATCGACGCCGAATTGATAAGGCAGGCCGCGGAAGAACGCGGCATCGAAGTCACCGACGAAGAACTTCAGGAAGCGGCCGATCAGTTTCGATTGTCGCGCGAGTTGCACGAAGTCGAGGCACTGGAAGCATGGCTGGATTCCCATCACCTGACGCTTACCGATTGGGAAACCGAGCTGGAGCGCACGATACTCACGTCAAAAGTGGCGGAAGCCATCGCTGACGGACAGATCGAACGATATTTTGCAGAGAACAAGCTCAGATTTGACGCCGCCGCTATCTCGAGAATAGTTCTCGAAAGTGAGGATGTCGCAAAAGAATTGCGTGCGCAACTTATCGAGGAAGAAGCCGACTTTCACAAACTTGCGAGAGAGCACTCCGTCGATAATGAAACGAGAAAATTGGGCGGGCATGTTGGAGTGATAGCTCGAACGGACTTGGACCCGGTCGTCGAATCAGCGGTGTTCGGCTCGAAGCCTGATCAAATAATCGGTCCGTTTAAACTCGATTCAGAATGGCACCTGATCAAAATCGAGGCAATCAAACCAGCTAAATTGGATGAGGAAATCCGCCAAACGATCAAGTCAACGCTATTTTCCGAATGGCTGGCCGAGAAGCGACGAAAAGTAAAGATATCAATTCCTTTGCTAGCGTCAATGGATGAGAACGACGAAGAGGTCGAAGAAGCCGCCATTGGAGAGGGCGCATGAACAGAAGAATAGCTGCAACCTTGTTCGTACTTGGTTTTTTGACGTTTGCTGGTTGCAACGGCAGATCCGGACGCCTTGGCGAGCCGGTAGTGGCCGCGAAGTCCAACTCTGATTCGCCTTCATTAAGACCTGTTTCCGTTGAAGTCTTCACAGTACCTGCCACCGCGCCGGGAGAGCGTTTGATTCCCGCCGTGCTCTCTGTGGAAAACGAAGTCGTAGTTCTTGCGCAGAGAGATGGGATATTAAATAGCCTTGATGGTCAGGAAGGCTCGCGTGTCGCTAAAGGCCAAATATTGGCGCAACTGGACGAGGGCGATCTGCGGTCGCAACTACGTCAGGCCTCACTGGAAATTGAACGTTCAAGGGTGGAAGAACGCCAGTACGACGCGCTGGTAAAGGTCAATCGCAGCGAACTGGACCGTACGCAGCGTCTGTTCAAAGACGGCCTCACCAGTGAAAGTCAGATAGAGCAGGCACAATTTCGGCTTGATGGGTCTATCGAAGAACTGGAAAAAACGCGATTGAGCACCCAGGTAGCTCAAGCGCATCTGGATTCGGTCAAATTGGAACTAGAGAAGACTATAATTCGCGCGCCAATTAATGGCATCGTCGTCCGCCGTTTGACGCGTCTTGGCTCAAATATTATTAGAAATGATAAATTGTTTGAAATATCGCAAGTTGGGCCGCTTGAGGTCAGGTTTCTGTTGCCTCTAAACGAAAAAACGAAAATATCCGTTGGCTCGAAACTCGACCTATCGCTCGCTGAAAGCGACCGAGTTGTCGCTACGGCTCGCGTTCGCAGAGTTGACGCAGTGGCCGATGCGGCCAGTAATGCTTTAGGTTACCTGGCAGACGTAATCGGTGGTCACGATTTGATTCCGGGTCTTGCCGTTAACGTGCATATTGCTCGCGACGAATCGGTGATTTCCATTCCCAGAACTGCATTTATCAACGATGTCGAGCTACAGGGAGGGATATCACGACAGATATATGTTGTGAGTTCAGAGGGTGGTCAAGACAAATGCGCGTTACGCGATGTAACTGTTAAACGAATCCTCGGCGATCAAGTAGAGATTGAATCAGGGTTACGACCGGACGATCGAGTGATTCTCTCTCCTCAAAAAAACCTTTCGCCTGGCGAACGAGTGGAAATCAAGAACGGCTTGTCAGAAATCAGGTTGCAGAATTAAATCTGCGCCGAAATAACTATGGAGTGGGGCAATTGTGGTACTGCTGCCGAACTCATTTCTTTTTTGCGGCTTTGCCGCTTCGATGTGCTGAAGGGCTTGCCCTTCCGGGGACGCTTATCTGCACCTCCTGGCGGCTGCGCCGCCACTTAGCGGCACAGCCGCACAGATAAAAGGAGTGTTAATCTCTCCAGTGGGTCAAAGACCCACCGCACATCAAAGCGGCAGAGCCGCCTCAAAATACCTGCTATTTGCCGTTGCCGGCAGACTTATTTTTTGCTGCGGATTCCTCTTTGCTGCAATTCGGCTGATGCCATAGTTCCCACAGCTTTGCGTATTTCAGAAATACATAATATGCCGCGAAGCTGGCTATGCAAAAACCCGGCAGGCCATCGCGAAAGCCTTGCTGCAACAGATAACTTTTCACGAATGTAACTGACGGCAGAAAAACAAAATCGGTAATCCTTGCCCTGCGATTGCGCGCAAACATCTCCTCCGCCGCCAGGTCCGTATATCTATTTGCAACCTTGGCGTGATCAAAAATGCTGTCTATGCTGTAGTGAAGCAAATCGCCGAAAAGCGTTCCGACTTCGCCGTCGACTTTGACAGATTCGTGAACGAATTGTCCTTCCCATCGGCCGGCGTTGCGATCATAGAGTCTTATTTTTCGGTCCGGATACCAACCTGAATGTTCGATCCATCGCCCTATATAAAGTGTCTTTCGCGGGAACTTGTATCCGGCAACTGACAAGGGGGTCTTCTTGATCTCGATAATGGAATGCTGAAGCTCCGAACTCAGGCATTCATCGGCATCAAGACTGAGAATCCAGTCATTGCTTGCCTGCGCCGCCGCATAATTTTTTTGCGCGGCGTAGCCCGGCCATTTATTAAACAGGAATCTATCGGTGAAATGACGAGCGATGCTCTCGGTAGAATCGGCGCTGCCGGAATCAACAACGACAATTTCATCAACAACCGGAACGAGGGATTCCAGTGCGCGAGCCAGCTTCTTTTCTTCGTTCAGTGTGATGATCGTAGCAGAGATTTTCATTTAGCTGCTTCGCCGGATTGATGCGCGGAGCCAATAATCGCAATATTATCTTTATCTGCAAGCTCGATAACGCCACTGCGGTCAAAAACAAGAGTCTTGCCCGCCGTTATCGACAAAACCTTTCCACCGGCTTTGATCATTGATTCGATCGTCGGAACCCCGATTACCGGCACATCGAACCGCATGTCTTGTTTCGGCTTTGCAACCTTGATCACGCTGAAAGGTTGGTTGCGCAGTATCTCGCCTGCACGAAGGATGGTGGCGTCGGTCCCTTCCATTGCTTCGACGGCAACAACTGCCCTGTCTTTTACAACTATGGTTTGGCCCAAATCGAGTCCCGCAATTGAGCGGGCCACCTCGATACCATATTCGATATCGCCCAGCTCGTTTTGATCAGGCGCGCGTTTCGTTAGAACGCCTCCGGGAGATAACAGCGGCTCTAGAAATGCCGTTGAATCAATGAACGAAATGCCTTCGCTTTCCAGCTCGCGAACAACTGCACCGATCAACGAATCAGTATTCTTTCGCACCAGGCTGGCCAGGACTTTAACCATTCTCCAGTCCGGAATTGCGCCGCTGAACAGCTGGACGTGTTTCACTTGGCCGGCCATCATGGCGTGGGTAACGCCTTCGCGTTTGAAATATTTAATCAATCGACCGAGCTGACCGATGCCCATCCATTCGATGCGTGAAGTATATTTCTCGATCTCGGGAAAGGTTTCTTCTTTGATGGCGGCGACGACCATATCATGGCCTTGAGAGCGGGCCGCATCCAGGACCAGGAATGGAAATTTGCCGTTACCGGCAACAAGGCCGAAACAGCGGCCGGGGGTCGGGGGTCGGTGATCAGTAAAGCTATTGTTAACCGATCCCTGATCCATGACCGCCGTCTCCTAAAAATGTTTTCGGATATATGGCTACGATTCCCGAATTCTGATCCCTGGCCACTGATCCCCGACTCCCGCTATTTTATTACGCCGCGTTTTGATGTCTCTATGAAGCTGATTAAATAATCGATCTCCGGAGTTCCACCAAGCTCCGCCTTCATGGCATCTACCGCTTGTGTCGTGTTCAATTTCGAAGTAAGCAGCAATTTAAACGCGTGATGTATCTTTTTTATTGCCTCTTCGCTGAAGCCTTTGCGCTGCAACCCGATCGTGTTCACGCCATAACATTTGGCGTGGTTACCGACGCTCTTTGCATACGGAAGCGGGTCTTTAACCACGACAGAATAACCACCCACGAATGCATGCTTACCGGCGCGACAGAATTGATGCATTCCGGAATAGGCGCCGATCTGCGCATCATCTTCGACAGTTATATGCCCGGCTAACGTTGCCGCGTTAGCCATAATCACGCGATCACCGACGTGACAGTCATGGGCTATATGCGCCTGCGCCATAAAGAATCCGTCAGAGCCAATCGTTGTGACGCCGCCGCCGCCAGCAGTGCCCCGGTTCAGGGTAATGAACTCTCTGAAGACGTTTCGCTCGCCTATCAACAGTCGAGTCTTTTCCCCTTTGAATTTCAGATCCTGTGGTTCAGTGCCCGCGGAAACGTGCGGATAAAATATATTGCCGGATCCGATCTCTGTTGGTCCGTGAATATTGCAGTGAGAACCGATGCTGACGTCGTTGTGAATAACTACATCATCGCCAATAACTGTGAAAGGTCCGATTTCAACGCCTGAGCCAATTTCGGCTTTTGGGCTAACAATTGCAGTTGTATGAATACTCATAAAAGCGGCCGGCTGAATCAGCGGCAACAATCAACGCCGATGTTTGCCTTATTTAAACAGAACCTCCCTGTCGGCAAGCGACGAACCTATCTCGCATTCGGCCGCCAGTTGACCGTCAACTTTGGCCTCTCCTCGCATGCGACAATATCGGGCGCGAGCTTTTAGCACAGTAAGCTCAAGCACCAGAGTATCGCCCGGTACAACAGGACGTCTGAACTTTGCGTTGTCTATCGTCGAAAAGAGCGATAGTTGTTTTTCCCGATCTGGCAGATCGCGCAGTGCAAGAACCGCCGCTGTCTGAGCCATAGCCTCAACGATCAAAACGCCCGGCATGATCGGCATTCCAGGGAAATGGCCTTGAAAGAATGGCTCGTTTGAAGTGACGCTTTTTATTCCGACAATCCGCTTCCCCGCCTCGAATTCAACAATTCGATCAACCAGC
This sequence comes from Blastocatellia bacterium, assembly GCA_035652355.1. Taxonomy (GTDB): domain Bacteria; phylum Acidobacteriota; class Blastocatellia; order DASRDY01; family DASRDY01; genus DASRDY01. The sequence goes on along the minus strand of DASRDY010000107.1, from coordinate 8,089 downwards.
AAGAACGGATAGCGATGGGGAATGATCGCTTGAATCTGTCGTGTGTCGAGTATTGTTTCCATTTTTTATTTTTAGGGCTGTCTCAACCTAACTTTTCGATTCTGTCTTGTCTTTGGAACCATCCAGTTGCTTTTCGACTTGTTTCAGTCTGTCAAACAATTCCGGCAACCTTGATACGAGAACCTGCGCGCGTTTCCACTGTTTGTGATCCTGTGCCGGTGTGCCTGCCACGAACAGCCCGGCTTTAACGTCCTTTGTAACTCCGGCCTGGCCGCCCACCACAACATTGTCGTTTATGGTTACGTGTTGATTTGTGGCGGCTTGCCCGGCGATGATCACATGTCGCCCAACAGTTGTACTGCCCGATAAACCCACCTGCGCAGCTACTACCGTATCTTCGCCAAGCGCGCAATTGTGAGCAACCTGTATCAGGTTGTCAAGTTTGACGCCTCTTCGCAAAACAGTCGATCCAAATGTCGCGCGATCGATGCAGCAGTTGGCGCCGATCTCCACGTCGTCCTCGATTACTACATTGCCGGTCTGGGGAATCTTTACTTGTGCTCCATTTTCGTCAGGAACGAAGCCAAATCCATCTGCACCGATAACCGTTCCGCCGTGAATGATCACCCGGCTTCCGATCTGGCATTTTTCGTAGATGGTTACATTTCCATAAAGGGTCGTGTCGTCTCCGATGACGACGTCGTCTCCGATGACCGAGCCCGGGTGAATGGTAACTCGGTCACCCAGCACACAGCCGCGGCCGATTACAACTCCAGGATAAACAGATGGCTCAGCACCGATTCTGGTATCTGTCCCGATTAGTGCTTTTGGGTCAATTCCGGTCGCAACGCGATCAGAGATGTGCAGAAACTGGATTGCTCTGGCAAAAGCAAGCTTTGGTTTCGATGTAATCAGCAGGTTCAGACCATCGGTCAAATTAACGCCGTCCGGCAACCGCTCTGGCACTATGAATGCCGAAGCGCCGCTTTCGTTCAAACGCCCGAGGTAGCCAATATCTGCCGCCAGGGCAATGTCGCCCGGTTGCGCATTATCGAACGGCTGAACGCGCTCGATCACAAGGTCGGGGTCGCCTTTTAGCTTTGCATTGATATGTGCCGCAACTTCAGACAGACGATGCGAAGACATAGGTGAATGACTTCCCGGGCTGACAGCAAAATAATGGGCCGAGTGACCATCGGTCCTCTCAGCCCATTATTCCAATTTAAAATTTTCAGACTGCTGTTATGGACGACCCGGGCTTCCTGGTTTCTTAGTCGCAGGATTTGTCGCAGGCGTCGTCTTAGGCGTCGTCGGCGTTGTTGAAGTAGGCGCCGGGCCCGGATTTACGCGATTGTACTCGGTCATAAAATCCTGGGTTATATCGGCATCTGCCCCGACGAACGCCAGAATAGGATTCTGTTGATTGTTGCTGGCGTCGAGAATCAGTGAGATTCCCCGCTGCTGCGCATAAGCCTCAAGGAACTTGTCGATCTTCTCGAAAATCGGACCGACAACCTCTTGCATGCGCTGCTGGTAGTCGGCTTGTGCTCGTTCCTGAGTCTGCTTAAGCTCCAGCTGCAGTCGATCATGCTGCGAAGTTTTTGCGGACACAACTTCGGGTTTCATGATCTGACCCTGACTTTGGAGTTCGTTTTCCAGCCCAGCGATCTGCTGTTGAAGGTTCTGAACCTGCGTTGCCTGCGGCTTGAACTCGTTTGTCAGTAACTCGTACTTGGCGCGCAGCTCATTGATTCCATTTGGAAAAGCTGCCGTGACGATTACCTTTACGTTGAATGTGGCGGGAGGTGTTGCCACTCCGACGGAGGCCTGCTGGCCTGTCGGCTGCTGTCCAAAAGCTAACGGTGCGGCGGACAGCATCAGTGCCGCGACCCCAAGCATCATTCGTCTCATAAAAACTCCTTGCGAAACCGGAAAATTAAAATTGCTCGCCAACTCTCTTTGCCTCAGCGTACTCCTGTTGTGTCCCTCTAACTAAGGCTTGGCGGGGGTAGTGCCTGTCGGTCCGGTAGTATTCGCAGCTACCGGGTTGGCCCGATTATATTCGTCCATGAATTCCTTCGTTATATCCATACCGGGCGCAAGATAGAGCAACACTTGAGCCTGGCTGGCGGCGCCTATATCTATAACGATTGTAATATTGTGTTTTGCAGCATAATCCTTGAAAAACTTGTCCAGCTTGTCGAAAATTTGTGCTGTTTCATCTTTCCAGCGTTGGGCTGCCGCTGCATTGGTATCCTGCACTTTGTATTGATAGTCGCGCTTTAACTGATCCAGGCGACGAGCCTTTGCCTCGCGGGTTTGAGGGGTCAGATTATCGCCCTGCTTTTGCAGCTCGTTCTCAATCTGGTTCATCTCGTTCTGCATTGCGGTGAGCTGCTGATTCTTTGGATCGAATTCCGTATTAAGCTTGTCACGTTTCTGTTTCAGCTCGAGGATACCATCTCTAAAGAGATTAGTATTAACGCATCGGACAACGCCGGTTTTGCCACTTGAAGTGGATGATTTGGATGTGGGAGCCGTCTGTCCTGCTGTTGGTACTTGAGCACTAACAATTGCCGAGCAGACTGCCACAAATGCCAGAATGGCAATCAGCCTTAAAGGTTTCATAAAACTCTTGATCTCCTAAACGGGAAATTATAGCAAGCCTGAGAGACCCTGACGAGCAAGAACTATGGACAAAATAATGTATTTTTGTTGCTCGTCAGGATCGCTAAATCATCAGAAAGTTCGTCCGATGCTGAATCGGAACTGAAACTTTTTCTCCAAAAACAAGATTGTAGGGTCACCACAGCTTGGCAAGTTCAAGTTACAGACTCTGGCGTTCGGATTATAGGCAAAAATCAGTCTGAACGGCACGTTAACCACTGGAACCTGAACTCGCATTTCCATACCAAGCGAAGCTCGGTAATTATCAAGAATTCCGCCCACGGCACTGTGGAGTGACACCAGGCTCTGCCGCTGTATTTCGCCGTTGAAATTCACCGGAGTATACCCGGGCGGAAATCCTCCTGGCGGCGTTTCAGGGCTGGCTGCTCTGGCAGCCGCAAGCTCGTCCGCCGTGGCTAACTGACCAAACGGATTCACGACCTCCAGAAGAGGAATTCCACCAACCTGATTGATACCTGTAATCGGTGAAAACGTACTGGTAAATGTCTGATCAGCCAATTTATGGAGGTTGAATACCGAGCCTATATCAAGGAAAGCCGCGGCGGTCACCGGTCCAAATATGTTGATTCGGTATTCCCCATTGAACAGCAGCTCAGTATCGCCGCCGACCGGCGTAAAGACGCTTCCGATGGTAAGCGGATTCGCGCCTCCGTTCCCGCTAAACGTGAACTGATTAATCGTGCTCTGCGCTACCTGTCTTCCGCTGCCAGTGAAGTTTCCATTGTCCGGAAGGACAGTCAGAGGAGTATTAGTCGTATCATTAGGGTCTACAGCAACCACGTTTCGCGTCGTGGCAAATGAAGTGACCAGGGCTTCCGGCGAAACCGATACGACGTTAAACCCTCTGATCGTTTCGTCACCGCCAAGGAAAAACCTCGACGCAACCGGGATACCGCCTATGAATGACAGAGAATTCGAGTTAAACCTGGAACCAAAAGGCGCTATGTGGCCGGCCAGAACGCGGAAACCCAATACTGTGGGTTTGTCGTTAAACTTGAACCGGTTTAGCGGGTGGAATTGCTTGTATTCCACCGTTGGAGCAAAGTATTTAACGCTGCCGCCGAGGCCCGTAATACCAATTCCGACGAATAGACTCTTACCAGACGTGGGATCCAATGAACTGTTAAGAGAGCTATAACTGAAAGTTGGCTGGATCGTGCTGACCGTATAGCTCGGTTGATCGAAGATAATGAAATCCTGAGTCAACGGGTCATTGTTTGTCGGGGTCGGCGAAGTGATCCTGTTTCTGGAAAAAGCGTAGGTCAATCCTATTCGGCCGTAGCGGGCAAGGCTCGATCGCGGCTTGAGGAATTTCAATGGACCGAACGCCTGGAATGGACCGCTGATGCTGGCTGTTCCACCGGTCGACTCCTGCGTGAACAAGTCCTGATTGGCGATTCCCAACTGATCAATCTGCGCGCCGGCTATCGTTAAGCCTTGTCCACTGAAATATTGCAGGCTGCTGTGGAAAACCGTGAATCCCAAACTTATCGGCTTGTCCCGGAAATAAGGTTCGGTATAACCGAATTGAAAATACTTTTGCCGGTTTCCGGCCTGTGCTGACAGTGAAAGCGTTTCACCGTAGCCGAGGAAATTATTTGTTGAATAAGTCAGACCGAAGAACGATCCACCGATTGCCGAAGCGCCGCCAGTGAACTGGATCTGCTGTCTACCCTTCTCTTCCACCTTCAGATCGATGTCCAGACGGCTGTTCTTATCGTCGAATCTGAAATTGGCATTCTCTTCCTTGATCTCGTTGAAATAACCGAGCTGGTTCAGGCGAAGGAGCGAAGCTTTCCAGTATTGCTGGTTATAGATGTCGCCTTCGTTGATGAATACCTCGCGGCGCAGGACTTTGTCTCTGGTAAAGTGGTTACCTTCGAAATTGATCCGATGAACCGTGAATTGCTGTCCTTCTTCGATTTCTATTTTGAAATCGACGGTTCCTTCGTTCGAACCGGGAGGCTCAGTGAATTCCTGTGAGATATTCGGGCTGAACTGTACGTAACCAAGGCTGCCGTACAGGTCCTTTAAATTCTCGTAAACACCCTTTTGGATTCTCTCGGCATTAACGACGTCGCCTGGTTTCATTCCCAGCACATTCAGGATTTGGCTCTTTTGAAATGCCGTGTTGCCTTCGATATCGACTTTGCCAAGACGGTACAGTCTGCCTTCGTCTACCGGCACTACAACGCGCAATCCGAGATCCTTCTTGGGCTTCATCAGGATCGGAATACGAAGGGGAAGCTTGCTCTTGACTTCGCCGATCTCTTCGACTCTGGGCTCGCCGATCACGGATCGGATGTAACCCTTCGTTCCCATATAGAAACGAACGCGGTCCAGATCCGCCGCCAGTTTCTCTTTAAAGTAGACGTCCTTTCCAGTAAACACCGTAAAGAGGCTGGCCGGTTTAACCAGTTTCATCGACTTGCGAAGCTGCTTTTCAGAGAAAACTTTGTTACCGGTAAAGTTGATACTGACGACCCGGACGCGCGGACCTTCGTTAACGATGAAGTTGACGCCTACAGCGGCGGCCGAGATCTCTTCAACCTGCGGTGTAACCTCTGCGTTCGGGTGACCTTTTTCCGCAAGGAGATCTTCGATCACTCTTGCTGCGTTATTCACGATAACCGGATCGTATTGGATTTCTTTCGAAAGGCGAACGCCCTTTTCACGAAGTTTGTTTAAAACGTCCGTTTCGATGATCGACTTTAACCCGGTGTAGGTGATATCGCGAATGATCGGACGTTCCTGCAGAACAAAGGTGACGATCTTGCCACCACCAGGCCCGTCTTCCACTTCGACGCGGATATCGCCAAAATACCCCTGGGCATTCAGCGTCTGAATATCCTTGTCAATCACCGATGGATCAAAGGGATCACCCTTCTTGGTTTGAATGTATTGGCGAACTGTTTCCGCCGGAATTCGGCGGTTACCGCGGATGTGAACGTCTTCAACCAGAACCTGTTGCTGGTTAACGGCGGCGAGGCCAATCGTAAATGGACATGACGTTATAAATAAAACGAGTATCGCAAAGAGCGCGACAGCGCGATTAAACATACCAGTCTTATCTCCTGCAGAGGGACAAAAGAAAACGACGGGCTCGTCCCACACCCAGATGCTTTTGCACTACTGGCTCTCACCTAAACCCACGAATGTATCGCGACGGATGGTCTTGCGTTTGATTATTAAAGCCGCAATTATACCGTAAAACAAATAAATTGCATAAAAAAAGTCCAAATTCGAAACCTGAGCCAACAGAGCAGTTAGCTCGCTCAGATTTTCGACTCGGACTCAGAGTCAACCTAAAAATCTATTGTGACGGGTCCAGCGGGCTGTTGAATCAGCTCTTCACCGGATTCCTCGATGGCAATTGAACGGTATTGAAGTTCATTGCCCTCGACATAGACCTCTATCAATGAAGCATTACTGAAACGCCCCTGAATCAGTGCTTCGGAAAGCGGGTCTTCAACATATTTCTGCATTGCCCTGCGCAATGGACGCGCGCCATAGGTTCTGTCAGCGCATGTCTTTTCAACGATCCAGCTTTTTGCTTCGTCAACAAGATGCACTTGCAGCTTTCGGCGTTGCAAAGTGCGGTTCATCTGCTCGACCAATAACCCGACAATCTTGATCATATCGTCGTCGGTAAGCGGATCGAAGACTATAATTTCGTCGAGCCTGTTGATGAACTCAGGGTTGAAAGTTTGTTTGACGGCGTTCATGACCATCTCTTCAAGGCGCTCTCGTGATTCGTCGGCCGTGGCCTGAAAACCCAGCGTGCCGCGTTTCTGAATGAATCGCGCCCCAATATTCGAGGTCATGATTATTATGGCGTTTTTGAAATCTATCGTATTGCCAAGCGAATCCGTCAGTTGCCCGTCTTCAAATACCTGCAACAGTATGTTGAACACATCCGGGTGAGCCTTTTCGATTTCATCCAGAAGCAAAACCGAATACGGATTCCGCTTGATGCGTTCTGTCAATTGCCCGCCTTCTTCGTGACCGACATAGCCTGGAGGTGAACCGATTAACTTGGAAACCGAGTGTTTCTCCATGAACTCAGACATGTCGAACCTGATCATGGAGCGCTCACTGCCGAACAGGAACTCTGCCAGCCCTCTCGCGACTTCGGTTTTGCCGACGCCGGTTGGACCGAGGAATAACAGGCTGCCTACTGGGCGGAATGGGTTCTTTAGTCCGGCCCGCGACCGACGAATGGCTCTGGCAAGAGCTGATATCGCTTGTTCCTGGCTGATAATCCTCTTATGCAGTTCTTCTTCGATTCGCAGAAGCTTGTGCGATTCTTCTTCTTTGAGGGAGGTAATCGGGATGCCCGTCCATCGGGAGATTACTTCTTCAATATCTTCTCTGACTACTATTCCGAAGATTTCATCCGCGCCCGGCATCGATGATCGGCGCCAGCGCTGAAGACTCTCTTTAAGCTGAACCTGCGCATCCGCTATGCGTTTGATCGCATAGGCGTCCTTTGCTGCTGCGGCTCGGGCTCTATCTTCGTCTAGTTTGTCGAGATGCCGGTTGATATCGGCTTCGCTGACAGCATTGCGAAGTTTTACGCGCGCGCCCGCTTCGTCGATTATATCGATGGCCTTGTCAGGCAGGAAGCGGTCGGGAATATATCTGTTCGACTGGAAGACGGCAGATTCAACGGCCTCTTGAGTATAGCGAACGCCGTGGAATGATTCGTAACGTTCCTTGATGCCTTCGATAATGCTGATTGCCTGTTCTTCACCAGGAGGTGGAACTTTGACCGCCTGGAATCGACGTTCGAGCGATCGATCCTTTTCTATCGACTTGCGGTATTCAGCAGGGGTCGTAGCGCCGATACATTGAATCTCACCGCGAGACAACGCCGGCTTCAGAATGTTTGCGGCATCCAGTGATCCTTCCGCCGATCCGGCTCCGACAAGGGTGTGGAGCTCATCAATAAAGACTACATATTGCGGGTTTTCAGTCAGCTCCCGCATTATCGTCTTTAAACGCTCTTCAAATTGTCCGCGATATTTTGTTCCGGCAACTATCAGGCTGAGGTCGAGAGCTACGATGCGTTTGTCCGCCAGAAATTGCGGGACTTCGCCGTTTGTGATTCGTTGAGCTAATCCTTCTATAATCGCGGTCTTGCCGACACCGGGCTCACCGATCAGGACTGGATTGTTCTTTGTCCGGCGACAGAGGATCTGAACAAGACGTTCGATCTCGTTCTCGCGACCGACCAGCGGATCGAGCAAGCCCTGCTCTGCAGCGCTGGTAAGATCTCGGCTGAACTCTGCCAGATGAGGAGTCTCTTTCTTATTGACCTGGTGACGATCTGTGCCGCTGGATGAACGTCCGAGCTCGTCCCGCACGGCGTTGAGACGCAACCCTTGTTCGTAAAGTATCT
>DASRDY010000106.1:0-10989 GCA_035652355.1 Blastocatellia bacterium | reverse complement strand
CTGGCAACTGTTTGTGGATCGGGTATTCTCCCGATCCTGGCAAGGATTGTGGAATGCGATTAGGCTGAAACTGTTGTGGCACAATTTGCGTCACGTAAACATCATTTCCGCCTAATCAACTCAAGACTGGGGTTTAGTTATGGGCGTGCTTAATCGTTTCTATCATCGCTTAAAAGGTGTTGTGTACAAGGACGCCATAGAGCGCGATATGGACGATGAGATGCGGTTTCACATGCGCATGCGCGCTCAGCAGTACATCGATCAGGGAATGACCCCTGATGAAGCTCGTCGAAAAGCACTGAGACAATTTGGCAATCTGGGCGTGATAAAGGAAAGAGGTCGCCGCGTCAAAGGAGGAGGACTTATGGAAGAATTTCTGAAAGATCTGCGCTATGGCACGCGAATGCTGGTTAAAAATATTGGATTCACCTCTGTGGCAGTGATAACGCTGGCACTGGGAATCGGCGCGAATACTGCAATATTCAGCGTCGTAAACAGCGTTCTGCTGAAAAGATTGCCATATAAGGAGCCAGATCGAATTGTCCGTCCGTATTGGCGTTGGGTGCAGGGCGAAACTATCGCTGTAACTGCCGCTGGATATGACTTCTTTAGACAGGCCACCTCATTTGAACTAACTGCCGCTTATGCTGGTTCAGGCGGTGGATTCAATTTGCTGGGTGGAACACAGCCGTTACGAGTAACTGGACAGGCGATTTCCAGGGACTTGCTGCCTGTGCTTGGTGTGAATCCAGCGCTTGGCCGCAATTTTACGAACGAGGAAGATGCTAGGAATGGTCCGTGCGCGGCAATCATCAGCGATGGTTTGTGGCGCAGTAACTTTGGTGGTAATCCTGAAACACTGGGCAAATCGGTTGAGCTGAACGGGCAAAGTTGCACGATTGTCGGTATTTTGCCGGGGGGTTTTCAGTTCGATGACAAAGTCGACGTCTATATACCGTTGCGACTGCAAGTCAATCCTTCGGACAATGGTCATAACACCGATATGATCGCTCGTCTAAAGCCGGGAGTCACGATTGAACAGGCGCAGCAAGAGATGGATTCGATGCTGCCGCAATTCCGCGCGCAGTATCCAAACCAGGCAGGTCCAAACGAAAGAGGCATTCACCTATACAGCCTGCGTGACTCTCTGGTCGGGGACGTCAGCAAAAACCTGCTGCTGATGTTTGGGGCAGTAGTATTTGTTCTCTTGATTGCGTGCGCGAATGTAGCGAACTTGTTACTGGCCAGAGCAACCAGTCGCCGTGGTGAAATGGCTGTGAGAATTGCGCTGGGAGCAGGTCGAGGCAGGTTAATCAGACAGCTTATGACCGAAAACCTGTTGCTGTCGATGATTGGCTGCGCACTGGGAATTTTTCTTGCCTATTGGCTCGTGCCTTTATTGTTAGCGATGAGTCCGGACTCGCTTCCGCGTTCGGCCGAAGTCCGCCTTGACGGTCGAGCAGTTCTGTTCGCAATTGGAGCTGCTCTGATTACAAGTATTTTGTTTGGGGTGGGACCGGCAATTCATTCAACCAGACTGGATGTCAGTAACACGCTGAAGTCAGCCTCGGGCAGGTCTTCTGGAAATAAGCTGGGAGCCAGTGGCCGTGGATTACTGATGATTGCAGAAGTGGCGCTTTCTTTGGTGCTGCTCTCGGGAGCAGCGCTGTTAATCCGAAGTTTCATGAAGCTGAATGGAGTTGATCTCGGGTTTGATCCAAGAAATCTGACGGCGATGCAGATTTCGCTTAATTCTGTAAAGTACCGCACTACAGCGTCGGTTGTTGATCTGGAGCGAAGAATTAACGAACAGATAGCACACATTCCGGGCGTGGTCGCTGTCGGTACTGTTCCCGGACTGCCGATGCAGGCTGGGTTGAATAACTATGTCTATCCGGAGGGTACAGACCCACAGAGCGGGCAGTCTGTAGAATCTCGAGCGATAACGACAGACTATTTCGAAGCGATTGGGATTCCTCTTATCAGTGGTCGAATGCTGAGCGAGGAAGATGCAAAATCGCCACAGCCGGTTTGTGTCATAAACCAGACGCTTGCGCGGCGCTTCTGGACAAACAGCAATCCGATTGGAGCCATGTTGATGGTCGCTAACAAGCCTGTTCAAATTGTGGGAGTAGTTGGCGACATAAGAGAAAAGTCGCTTGGGCTATCGCCGTTTGCAACCTTCTATCGGCCGATTAATCAAGTAGCTGATTCAATGACAACAGCTTCTAACAAATGGTTCCTTACTTCGTGGGTGATTCGGACAAATGGACCTATCCAGTTGAACCCGACATTGCGGGAGATCGTAAGAAACACCGATCCGGATTTACCGATAGCGGGCATCTATCCACTGACCGACGTGATTTCGAAATCAATAAATACCAGGCGTTTTCTGATGATTCTGATGAGCGCATTCGCAGCACTTGCTTTGGTTTTAACATCAATAGGACTATTCGGAGTTATCAGTTATCAGGTCAGCCAGCGTACACAGGAAATAGGAATCCGCATGGCATTAGGCGCGAGCGCCGCAAGGATTCTCAAACTGATTGTCGGGCAGGGAATGATACTGACGCTGGTCGGATTGGTGATCGGACTACTTGCATCGTACTGGTTAACACAATTGATGACAGATATGTTGTTTGAAGTGACTGCGAAAGACCCGATGACGTTTGCCGTCATCTCTTTATTGCTGATCGCGGTTAGCATGATGGCGTGTTTGATTCCCGCAAGGCGAGCTATGAAAGTCGATCCAATGATTGCGCTCAGATACGAATAGCGGGGGAATACGGACTGTCAGGTAATCAACGGAACGATCGTAATCAACGTACCGAATCTGGCGAAATCCGCCGTGTTGTGTGTCAGCAGGTGGGTGATGTTGTGAACCAGCATCGTGGCAACGATATTGGCGTCATGGACCTGTTTTCCACCGAATTTTATGCTACGCAGCAAATCCAACAGTTTGTCGGTCACGGACTGATTCTCCTCGGCCGTCGAAAATCGGCTCTGGAAATAAATGATATCCGACTGAAGAGTTGTGGTTGATGGCGGATAACTGAACTGTTGTGGCTTCGTAAGCGTCGCCAGATATTCACGTATGACCTGACGGCTGATCCACAATTCCGATCCTGCGTTGTAATGATCTATGATCGCCTGTAGAGCCACCCCATGAAGCGGCGCTGATTTAATGTTCGCGTAGACAAGAACGTTAGTATCTAAAAAAATCTTATCAGCGCCCATCTTCACCATACAAATCTTCACGACGAAGCGAAAGGTTTCCGGGCCAAGGGCCAACGTCGCGGACGGGAAAATCAAAAGGCAAGGATGACCCCTGACGGCCGGCCGGCAAAGGCTCCAAAACTGCTCGATATTCGCCCGGTTGTAGATCGGGCGGAGCTTCGCCGGTCAAATGGCCGTCGGGCGTTACAGTTATGTTTGTCTCGATAGTTGCCATATATCTTTTCATCGCAAATTGGGACTGCACATGATTATACATCATTTTTTGCAGTCCCTATCACGGTCACGAATGATGCACCGCACTTTACTCAAGGTTTCTTTTGAGTAGCGGGCGGAGCCGCGCCTGACGGAACAAGCCACAACTCTACTTCGAGTTTATCGCGCTGCCCGCCGTTTACAGTCGTGATCTTAGTAGAATCGATCAAGCGTTTTATCAAATGATCCTTGGCCCGCTTTGCCTCTGCGTCGGCCTCATTCTTGCCGCCATAACTCACGACGTAAGCTTGCGCTAAAGGGTTTTCCTGTAATTCCATCGCAAAGTTATCAAGAGCCTTCTGCTCCTGTTCTGCAGTAACTTTGCCATAACCGCCAACCTTTCGAGACAGCGGCTTTTTGGTAACATCAGTCGAAACAGAAGATGTAGTACTGCAGTTCCGATCATATCCGCCCAAATCGACGGTCGCAGTCACCGTTTGATCGCCCAGGCCTTTTGTTTCGATTTGAATTGAAGAGGTTCCCTGACCCGAAAGGATCGATCCTGCGGAAACAGCCCAGTTGTAGGTGGGGCTTACATTCGGGTCACCACCTTTTACCGATGCGGTTATCGCAAGAGTTTCCCCTTCGTTAATCGTATCCGGGCCGTTCAGTTTGATGGCCGGACAATTCTGAGAATCACTATGGGTTACGACGATATTGGACGAATACCTCCTCGCAGGGAATGCCAATACCACCGTACTGCAAAGCAAAGTTAACACACAAAGTGTGAGAAAAAGCGAACGCTTCATTTAGAGCCACCTCCGAAAGTTTTTGGAGAACGAAGCTGCTTAGGATTCTAAAGACGCAAGGACAACAGACGTCTTGGAAATGCAGAATCACAACCTGCAACTGTCAACATATTAATGGTAGGAACTCGCTGTATCAACAAAGAAAAGTTGAGTGAGACGCTGCGACTCTGTATTGGGGCTATTCCATAGAAAATCTATATGAGCTGCTGATTGGGCGAACACGTCCGTTCACCCTCCGTCGTTGGATGAGAGTTATTTAGTTCTTGACAACACTGCCCTGGTGATAGCATCATTCCTATAGATAAACTATGGAACGCCGCACGTGATATTTTTAAGCATAGGCTCTTCTGAGGTTGTATGGGACGATTAGGCAAGTTCTGGAGGCTCGTACTCTTTCTTTTTGGCAGGAATCACTTTGATCAGGAATTGCAGGAAGAGATGCAACTGCATCTTGAAATGAGTGTTCAGAATAATGTCGATAGTGGGATGACACAAGATGAAGCGCGTCATTATGCTGCAAGGCGATTTGGAAATGACCTCCTGATCCGAGAGAGGTCGCGAGAGGTTTGGCTCTTTTACACATTGGAGATCCTGGCTCAGGATCTCAGGTACGCCGCGCGCGTTTTGGTCAAGAATCCCGGATTCAGTGTTGTTGCAGTAATCGCTCTTGCATTAGGTATCGGAGCGAATACTGCAATCTTCAGCATTGTTAACGCTGTGCTTCTACGCCCATTACCGTTTGCCCAGCCCGACAAACTGCTTTATGCATCAATGTTTGATCTTCGACTCGGTAGTTCGTATGGATTCTCTTATCCGAATTTCAGAGACATCAGTTCGGAAAGCACGCTCTACGAAAAAATGTCTGTGGTCACGACCGGGGGATTTACTCTCACGGGAGATGGCGAGCCTGTTCGTTTATTGGGAGAACTGGTGTCCACAAATCTTTTTTCCATGCTTGGTGTCACGCCCAAGATAGGAAGAGATTTCCTGCCTGGCGAGGACAAGCCAGAAAGCGACAATGGGGCGCCGCCTGTTATATTGAGTGAGGGGCTTTGGCGAGATCGATTTGGCTCTGATCCAGGTGTTCTTGGCAGGATCATCAAACTCAATGACAACAACTATACGATTGTTGGGGTAATGCCGCGAGGATTTCAATTTCCGGTAGGATCACAGACGATAGATCTTTGGACAACATTTTCCTACCTGTCTACTCCTTCAGGGGATTCCACGCCCATAACTGAGCAACGCGGTTACGATGCGTTTGACCTCTTTGCGCGATTAAAATCGGATGCATCTGTTGCACAGGCGCAGAGCGAAATGGATGCAATCGCAAGCCGCCTGGAGCAACGATATCCTGATAAGGTGCGAATATGCGCATAAAAGTCAAACCAATGTATGAGCAGGTCGTTGGGAATATCAGGCCGGCGTTGCTGGTGTTGTTTGCGACTGTTGTTTGCGTGTTGCTGATTGCATGCGCGAACATTGCGAACCTGCTTCTCGCAAGAGCAACAGCAAGACATCGCGAGATCGCGATCAGGTCAGCGCTGGGCGCTAGCCGCCACCGCGTTATACGGCAGCTGCTAACCGAAAGCATCTTATTATCCATTCTTGGTGGCGCGCTTGGTATAGTTGTCGCTCTTTTCGGTATAGACCTTTTAATTGCCCTGGGCCCAAAAGATATTCCTCGCGTCTCAGAGATAGGAATTGATGGCAGGGTTCTGGGATTTACAATTCTGGTGTCAGTAATTACCGGGACGATTTTCGGTCTTGTACCCGCAATCCAAATATCCAAAACTGACCTGACGGAGTCATTGAAAGATGGAGGACGCAGCGGCAGTGGAGTGCGCGGAAACAGAACTCGAAACGCGCTTATTGCCAGCGAAGTGGCAGTGGCCCTCGTTCTGATGATCGGTGCCAGTCTGTTGATTAAAAGTCTGGTCCAACTGGAGAACGTCGATCCTGGATTTAACCCCCATAACGTTCTGACTGCCAGAATTAGCCTAAGCACCGCAAAATACAACGATGCGGCGCAATTAGAGTTTTTCCGAACTTTAATATCACAGACCGAGAGGGTCCCCGGCGTGGAATCTGTCGGAGCGATTTCTCCTATGCCGCTGAGCGCAGCTCAAATCGGGGTCGATTTCGATTTGGAAGGTCAACCGGCCGAACCCGGAGCGCATAAGCAAACAAATCTGCGGTTCGTAACGCCCAACTATTTCAAAGCCATGCAGATTCCGCTTATTAAAGGACGCGATTTTGACAGTCATGACCTAGAGTCATCTACCCCAGTCGTGATTGTCAACCGAGCTCTTGCCGAGAAATATTTTCCCGGTCAGGATCCAATCGGCAAGCGGATAATTCCAATTATCAATAATCGCGACGGAAATCCTCCTGCGCGTCAGATTGTAGGTGTTGTAGGAGATGTCAGGCATCAAAGCCTGGCGACTGACTCGGGAATGGAGACATATATTCCATACGGTCAATTTCCAATGGGAACGATGACATTAATTATCCGTGGCAACGCAGATACACAGTCGACCGTGGCATCGATTCGACGTGAAGTTGGGGGACTCGATCCCACCTTACCTGTTTATGAAGTCAAGACCCTGGATCAATATGTCGCCAGTTCGACGCAGGAACAGAAATTCAATTCGTTTTTGTTAGCTGTTTTTTCCGGCATAGCGTTGGTACTGACATCGGTCGGATTGTACGGAGTGCTTGCCTACGCCGTAACTCAGCGAATACATGAAATCGGAATAAGAATGGCTGTCGGCGCCAACACACGTCAGGTGTTCAGGATGGTCATAGAACAAGGCATGAAGCTTGTCATGATTGGAATATGCATTGGCCTTTTCGTCGCCGTCTTATCAACGAGGATACTCAGCACACTGGTATTCAAAACCTCCACGCTGGACCCGTTTTCGTTTGGAGCAGGGGCGGCGATACTAATCTTGATTGCGCTGCTGGCTTGTTTCATACCGGCATGGCGCGCGTCACGAGTCAATCCGATGACAGCTCTTCGATATGAATGATAAATCGTGATTTGATCTTTACAGAATCATGACGGTTTAGCGCTGGACTGTCGGTTTAATGTTAATTGCAGCCCAAAGCCGATTACCAGCGTCGCAAGTATCGCGACCGCGAAGGTTGAGGTCGGGCTGGTTATCCCATGTTTCGATATGGTTACCATGCAGGCAGCGGCCAATAGACCTGAGATCAAACCTAAAACGGCAGATCTTCCTATCGAAGCATTTTTTGCGGCAATAGTTGATGCGATCACCGCAACGCCAAGCGCGGCTCCGAATACCAGAGTTGTTGACCCGAGCATAGGTTCAGGTTGGGGCTCGATCATTGGCGGCAGCTCCATTTGATTATGTCTGAGAGCCGCGATAAGCCCAGTTCCGAACATGCAAATCGGCGCAGCCGCGATGATGCTAACCATCTCTGCTGTCATTCGCGCGAGTGTTTTTCTTACGTCGGCTTGCACATCTTCTCCCAGAGTTTAGATAGTAGTGCGCACACCTAAACTGATGCAACTTTTACGACGAGAAATCCGTCAATGTTCAATTGTTATTAGGACCGGCAAGGAAGGAAATATCCGCCGGTCCTGAAATGAATTTTCACGAATTCGAACTACCTTCTCCGTGCACGATTGAGACAGCGGTCGTGTTCTCTTCTTGCTTCATTCTCGGCGCGTCTGCGATCTTTGCCGCGTAATGATCTTGCGCGATTCATGGCATCTCGGAATTGTTCGTTGCATCTCCTGACTTCTTCGCGGCGGCGATTTTGACCGTAGCCGGTCGAGACTCCAAGGCTGACAAAACATAACAACAGCAACAACAACGTTACAAAACGTTTCATCGATTTTCCCCCATAATTTAAGCGTTCCGAAATGAATTCTGCCAGGACGATGGCCATGATGCTCTGTCGGGCCACAAATCGCAAGAGATTTTCGATTGCACATCGCGACCAAAACTTTATTTCGCCAGCGAGTTTCCTACGAAACACTGATGTACCAAATCTGATCCTAAACGACTGACGACGGTATCCGGAATGTCCGATTCCTGGAATTCGTGAAAGTCGAATTTGATAGTGCCTGGCGGTTCACCGGCCGGATTTACTGTAGCCAGCACGTATCCGTAAACGTTAGTCTTGGCCGTTTTTGCCTGGTTTGAATTCGGAGGCAATGGATACCGAACAGCTCCCGCCGTTCCGATGATCCAACCCGGCAATACTCCTCCATGAGTGCGCCAATATTCGGTGTTGAAGATTCCATCCATAAAGTAATGCGAATGGCTGGCCAGGACGTACACCTTCTTACCTGTTTTCTGAAGAGCCAGTAGTCGAGCGTATACCCGACGGCCGGTTGCTTCACCGGTTGGGTAGTCGCTCATGCTGTGAACGAACGCAATGCTGTCGGGAAGAGCTTCGTGCATGCCCACTACAATAGTATGAACGCCTGCGTCTTTTTCGTCGCTCTGCAGAACTTTGGTAACCCACGCCATCTGATTGTCGTCGAATTGATCGGTGGTCGCATTGTCCATCGTGATGAAGTCGATACCATCCTGAACCCAGTGATAATACGTTTTGAGCAAATGATCATTGGGATCATCCTGCAACCGTTGCTGCTTTAACACTGGTGAGTTCAGCCAATCTGCAAATTGAGCTATATACTCGCTCCGCGTTTTCGGTGGGATCGATTCGTGATTGCCCATTGCGAGAAATACCGGCATTGTGAACGGAGATATCTGATGCTTCAGAAAGTCATTCCACGCACCGCTTTGATAATCATAAATCGTCATCGTGCGGCCTTTTGGAAGCATATCTTCGTCGTATTCGTAGATGGCCCGGAAATCGCCAAGGTGCCAGTAAAAGTTCGCTTGATGCTGGGCCGCAGCTTTCGCAATCGCGGGCATGACAACATCGCCGCAGTTGCGGGAATCGCCGGAAACCACGAAGTGCCATTCAGCGGGACCACCCGTCTGCAAATGTGTCTTTAGGCCAAAAGGTTCGACAGGTTCTCCTTTTGAAATTGTCGTTGCGAGCACGAAAGAAAAGATCGCGAGCGCAAGCATGACTGATTTGAATGCTCTCAATTTTATTCTCATAAGCTAACCTTTTGTTTGTTCTATTGGTCATCGTATTTGCTTGTGACCGATGCCATCGGGTTTGATTAGTCTAATTCTTTCCGAGACTCTTACAAGAGTAAATAAGATCATAACTCCGTCCGGTCAGTCCGGGAGTAGCAATAGAATAAAGCAGAAACATAGGCTATAATCCGTCCATCGAACTAATGTGGTCCTCTGCTCGGAAAGATAATCCTCTATGAAACTTGCTAAGATGTTTGTTGTTCTATCGGCAGTTTTGTGTTCTTTGAGTTCCATTGCAGCTAACGGCCAAAACCAAAAACAGGCTGTCCCGGTGATAATTCATGCCACCGCGGAGGGTGTCGCGGTTGCTGCCACAGATACAGCGGATCTGAATTCTATCCTCGATTCCAGCGGAGCAACAGCAGCCGAAGCGTTCGATACAAATCAACGGGAGTTCGAGAAGATTATTGCCCATGTTCGCTCGCGTCTTGGTACGAATGTAGAAATTATCAGCTCGGAACCGTCACTCGCAAATTATGGCTCGACGAGACCATCCACGGCGCCGTCCAGCGATGTACGAAGGGACTTCACCGTCCGAATACATAAGACCGACAGACTTTCGATCTCTAAGGCGCTTGACTCTCTTTCTGAAATGAACTTGAGGCCCGATCTGAGATACTTCAGCTCTGAGGAGGGAAAGACCAGGGCCGAGGCGCTTCGGTTGGCAACCGTAGCGGCCAGAAATAAGGCTGACGCAATGGCATCTGCGCTTGGAATGAAGGTCGTCAGGTTAGTTTCCGTGGAAGATCAAGGAGCTTTTCCGCGAGGATCCGGGGGATATATTAATAGTCAGGCACAAATTGTTTGGCCCACAACGCGCAACGCCGACATGACTCCGGACAGCGGTTCGGGCTCTTCAGGAGTTTGGTATACGAAGCCGGAGATAAGTGTTTCAACCTTTGTTACAGTTATTGTTGAAGCTGCGCCATGATTGATCAGAATCCTGATCCTTGCCTTCAGGCAAGTTTCCCGATGGTCCACTCTGGAAAAAGGGAGAATCATATGGTTCCTCGAAAAGCAACGCTATTGAGTGTTATTTTATCGATAGTTGCGTTTGCAACCTTGGCAAACGCTCAGAACGCCGATGGCACAGGTCAGCGGCGACTATACGGACGACTGCCGAGGTTGATCTGACCATTATCGCCGACTCAGCGCGATTTGAATGCCGGATAGTGTCGGACGGCGATACAACCGAACACGCCGCAGCCAAAAGTAACGAAGAATTCAATAAACTATCGGCGCTTATTCATGAACGCCTTGGAAAGGGTATTGAAATTCAGACGGAATCATTTTCCTTTCAGAACGCAGCAGGACGAATGCCGTCAATAGAGCGGCAATTCGCAGTAAAGCTGGCGACCGTTGATGTGCCTGCGCTTACGCGGCCTTGGACCACATTAGGTGAATTACAAATCCCCACGACTCTTTTGTACAGCAGCAGTGCGGAAGGGAAAGCAAGGATCGAGGCTGCAAACAACAGGGCAACCGCATCATAAAGCTGGAGCCGGAAAGGGGTTTATGGCATAGTAAAGTAACGAGGCAGGCAAAGAATCTGATTCACGGAGCTGTTTACAATGCCATCAGAGACCTCTCGAAGCCTGATT
>DASRDY010000105.1:0-1129 GCA_035652355.1 Blastocatellia bacterium | reverse complement strand
CAAAGGGCTCTGTGCCCTTTGTGGCTCTGTGTTTAGTTCACAAGCTGCCGGACTCGCCTATTCCCAAAGCACGGCTAGGCGGAAATTGCGAGCTGTTCTCCCAGACCGATACGTTTGATCTTCTCGATCAACGTCGTACGTTTAAGATTCAGCAGTTTCGCCGCTAACTTCTTGTTTCCATTGGTTCTGCGGAGACTCTGCAGAATTAATTCGCGCTCCATATCGGTGACGACATTCTGAAAATTGATCCCTTCTTCCGGAATTTCGATCAACGGTACGAAGTTCAGTGAGTCGCGATTCTGGATTTCCGCCGGCAGGTCGGCAGGAAGAATAGCCGGTCGATTTGCGGTCAACGCAACCATTCGTTCGACCAGATTTTCGAGTTGTCGCACATTGCCGGGCCAATCATAAGACATCAACGCCTTCATAACCTGCGGCGACACGGTTTTCAGATCCAGCCGATGCGTTTCGCAGAAATGCTGAACGAACTTCTGAACGAGCAACGGGATGTCTTCGCGCCGTTCACGAAGCGGAGGCAAATTGATAGGAATGACATTCAGACGATAATAAAGATCTTCACGGAACGTACCGTCTTTGACCATCTGTTCGAGATTCGAACTGGTGGCGGCGATGATTCTTACATCGACTTTGACGGTGCTGTTACCACCGACGCGTTCGAATTCACGCTCCTGCAGAACGCGCAACAGTTTGACCTGAAGCGATACCGGCATGTTTCCGATTTCATCGAGGAAGATCGTTCCGCCGTTGGCCTGCTCGAAGCGCCCGATGCGTGTTTGAACTGCTCCGGTGAATGCTCCTTTGACGTGGCCGAAGAGTTCGGATTCCAGAAGGTTTTCCGGAATTGCACCGCAATTAATGCTGACCAGTTTCTGGTCTTTGCGCGGGCTGTTAAAGTGAATCGCCTTGGCGATCAATTCCTTACCGGTACCGGTCTCTCCTTGGATCAGGCAGGTGCTGTTTAAGGACGCGATGGTGTCCACCAGTTCGAAGATCCGCTTCATCGCGCGGCCCGTTCCAATAATGTTGCTGAAACCGTATTTTTCATCGAGCTGCTTGCGGAGGTACTGGTTTTCGAACCGCAGATGGCGTTCTTTGAGACCTTTCCGCA
>DASRDY010000104.1:0-6335 GCA_035652355.1 Blastocatellia bacterium | reverse complement strand
GGTAATGACCACCGCGGCTTTCGGTTCGTTCTATGGCAGCCTTTACAATCAAAACTGCAACCGAAACGAAGTTTCTGGTGGCGATATTCATCTCTTTTTCAGCGGATTGCAGCAAGGCTTCCAGTTTACTGACTGCTTCCTGTAGTCCGCGGCCGTCACGGACAATGGCGGCATAATACCACATCAGTTCGCGGACTCGCTCTTTTACGTCGGTGCCAATATGCCAATCCGTTTTCGCGGTATCGGATGGCTCATCCGACGGTCTATCGCCTGTTGACTCGTTTCGCGCGGCGATACCCGCTCTCGCGCCAAATACCAAACCTTCAAGCAGGGAATTGCTGGCTAATCGATTAGCGCCATGTACTCCGGTCGAGGCAACTTCACCAGCGGCGTAAAGACCAGGCAGATCGGTTCGACCATCGATATCAGTTTTTACACCGCCCATAATGTAATGTGCGGCGGGGCTGACCGGTATCGGATCTTTGGTTATGTCCAGGCCATAGTGCAGGCAGGTCGAATAGATATTTGGGAATCGCTCTTTGACAAAATCCTTGTCGAGATGACGCATATCAAGAAAGGCAACGTCAGTGCCAGTTTTCTCCAACTCGGCAACAATCGACCTGCTGACCACATCACGCGGGGCAAGCTCTGCCGCTTCGGTATATCTTGGCATGAAGCGCTCGCCGCTCTGATTTCTCAGAACGCCGCCTTCACCGCGCATTGCTTCAGAGAGAAGAAAGTTTGGAGCGCCAGGTAGTCTCAAGGCTGTCGGGTGAAACTGGACGAACTCCATATCCCTTAGCGTTGCTCCCGCTTGATAGGCCATCGCCATCCCATCGCCAGTTGCTACCTCAGGATTTGTTGTCTTAGAGTAGATTTGTCCAGCGCCGCCTGTTGCAAGAACAATAGCATGGGCAGTGAGACTTTGTTTGTGTCCGGACTTGTCAATGTAAACGACGCCTGAGCACCGACCGTCCCGAGCGATCAACGATTGAGTTGCGGAATGAGCAAGCAACTGGATGTTCGGAGTCCTGCGAGTTTTTTCAAGCAGCGCCCGGACAATCTCTCGTCCAGTCGAATCTCCATGCGCGTGCAGGATTCGCCGTCGAGAATGGGCTGCCTCGCGCGTAAATTCGAGATGACCATCGGCGCGGTCGAACTGTGCCCCCCATTCGATCAGTTCAGTTACATAGCGGGGCCCATCTTCAACCAGAATGTGCACGGCCCTGGGTTCGCACAGACCAGCGCCTGCTTTGATGGTGTCTTCGAAATGGATTGCGAGATCGTCTTCTTCGTTCAGGACAACGGCGACGCCGCCCTGCGCGTATTCTGTGTTGGATTCGTCGGCGCGATCTTTAGTCAGGATTGTCACCTGACCGGCCGGAGCGAGCCCAATGGCAGCCCTGAGCCCGGCGATGCCACTGCCAATAACGATAAAATCGGTCGATCCGGACATAAGCAAGAATTCTAACTTAGTTCCCGATCTCCTGACGTATTTTCTGATAACCCGGCTTAATAACGTTGTAGATTAAATCTATTCGCTCGTTGTAGGGGATGAACGCGCTCTTCATCGAATTGATCGCAATCTTTTCCAGATCGTCGAGATTCAGATTGAAATTCTCGACAGCGGCCGCGTATTCCCTGGTCATGTTGGTGTTGCTCATCAACCGATTATCCGTGTTGAGCGTGACGCGGAATTTCGATTTATAATAAAGATTGAAAGGGTGTTCTTTGATCGAAGGAACCGCGCCAGTGTGAACGTTGCTGGAAAGACATATTTCCAGTGGTATTCGTTTATCTAATATGTATTGAGCAAGGGTTCCCAGTTTGACGACCTTGCCGTCAGCAACAGCGATGTCTTCAACCAACCTAGTTGCGTGTCCTATGCGATGTGCTCCGCACCATTGGATCGCTTGCCAGATCGATTCTTTGCCGAATGCTTCGCCGGCGTGGATCGTGATACTGAAATTTTCTCGCTGAGCATAATGAAATCCATCAACATGTTTTTTGGGAGGATAACCGCCTTCTTCACCTGCCAGATCCAGTCCCACAACTCCTCGTTCGCGGAAATCGACGGCGAGCTCTGCCATTTCTAAAGTGTGGTGCATATTGCGCATGCCGCAGATCAGCAGTCCGTACTCGACGCCAAATTCTCGCTTGCCTTTTTCCAGACCCGAAAGGACTGCGCCGACTACGTCTTCCCAGTGGAGGCCTTTTTCAGTGTGGAAGACTGGGGCGAAACGAGTTTCAACGTAGACAACGCCATCGCGTTTCATATCTTCGATCATTTCATAGGCTATTCGCTCCAGCGCCTCTTCAGTCTGCATCACCGCAATCGTGTGCGCGAAACCTTCAAGATAGAGGGGCAGGCTGCCGCGATTAGCGCCGCGAAAAAACCATTCGGCGAGCTCACCAGCGTCGGTGGTCGGGAGTTTGTCGTATCCGCAGTCGCGCGCAATTTCTATGATTGTTTGAGGCCGGACTCCGCCGTCAAGATGGTCGTGAAGAAGAACTTTCGGAGCGGCCCGCAGGATTTTTTCGTTTAGCTTCATCGATAATCACCACCTGATAATAATAACGATGAAGCCTATCACCTGTAGTCAAGCCGCTCAAGTTGTCGTGGCAGGTATTAATCAGTTACAACCAATGTTCCGGTCATATCCTCATGACCGTCCCCACAATAAACATCGCAGGCAAAGGTAAAGGTGCCGGTCTTGTCAGGAACGAAGCGAACCCTTGTAACTTCATTTGGCTTGGCATCAGAACGAATCTTGAAGTCGGGCAAATTAAATCCATGCAGCCTGTCTTTGGATATCAGCTCGATTACTACTGGCGTTCCTTTTTTGACGGTGATTTGACTGGGCGAATATTCAAAACGCTTTGCCGTCAGCCGAATAACAGTCTCTTTAACAGATGCCGCGTTCTGACTCGCTTTGGTGTCCGCCGCGGACGGGCTCGAATTGTTTGCGGTGCTTGATGAATTTGTTGTGGAAGGCGCGCTTGCCGAGGCGGGCTTCTGTTCAGTGTTATTTGCTCCGCAACCCGTCAGGAAAAGTGATGCCGCAACAAGCGCCACCTCGGCCAGAGCTATGAGTATCAATGCAAGAATTCTTTTCATTGCTTTATCCTTTCGTTACCGGAAATTCAGTTATTTTGTAGTCTGGCTTTGGTACGTCAGCTTCGATTTCGCGATAGCCGAGCCCCTTGTAAGGCTGTGACGCATCCCATGGGAGAGGAATACGTTTTGGCAGCGAACCCGGTGCGGGCAACGGAAACATCAGCGATTTTGCGGAATGATGCGCGATATGTCCTGTCATATAGTGGTTCTCCTGATGAATATGTCCATAGAATACCGTCACGTTTTTATGCGGCATTAGAGCGTCGACCACTTTCGCCCCGTCACGAGTGGCCCAATCCCATTGCGGATAGAGATCAAACAAAGGGCGGTGCGTAAGAACGACTATTCTTGCATCAGGTTTCTGCTGGTTTAGATCATCTTGCAACCATTTTAGCTGTGCATCGCCGACCGATGCTGTAGGATCAGAGACATTATCCAATACGACGAAATGCACACCCTTGTGATCGAACGTGTAGTTGAGCTTGCCGAAGAATTGCTGATACACCTCTCCCCGATCAAGTGACGCGTCGTGCTCGCCTGCCATGTAATAAATCTGTTTGGTTTTTAGTCCTCCGACGATATCGCGGAACTGACTCATCCTGTCGTGTCGTTGCTGCGCATCATCAGTGGTGTGAGTCAAATCGCCTGTGAAAACGATGAAATCCGGTTGCTGATCCAGGCTATTTACAGCGGCAATTGCTTTTTTCAACGTGCCCTGCGCATCAGGATTAATTGCAGGACCTTCGAATCCCCAGTGAGTGTCTGACAGTTGAACAAAATAGAAGTCTTCACCTTTTGGATCGCCGCCTCCCAACTTATTGCATCCTGCCGCCGAAACCAGCACGACGCCGCCAAGCCCGGCAAGCTTTATAAAATCGCGCCTGTTTACTTCCATCGGGACCTCCTTGTGACTTTTTCAAGCGAATGCGCCTCTACGGCCAATATGTTTCCTGACAGCCGTTGCGAGAAAATTATTCCTGAGTGCGATTGGGAATCTGGGCAGGGAATAAAAAAGGCGATGGCTGTGTCTACTTAAATGGGGAGATATCCGGGCGCGGCGAATTATCGCTTGAGGGTTACATCTTTCAGGAAATAGAAGGTTGCGGACGGATCGACGTGAACGTTTCCTACTCTATCGGTCATTACCGCAACATTGCTGGCAAACCATAGCGGGACCATTGGCAGGTCCTCGGCAATAATCTTTTGGATTTGGAAATAGATCGCTTTGCGCGCATCCTGGTCGTATGTATGCGAAGCTTCGTCAATCAATTGGTCGATTTCGGAATTACTGTACCGGGCTCGATTGCCCGGAAAATATCGGTTCGCTTCGGTCGGAATTGATGATGATGCATACGAGAATTGAAAGAACTGCGGGTCTTCATTGGCGCCAACCCAGTTTGAATAGCTGAGCTGATACTGACCCTGCCTTGTCTTTTGCGTGAACGTTTGAGTTTCGAATTGTTCCAGTTCCAGCTCGACACCGATCTGTCGTAACTGCTCTTGAAATATTGCCGCCACTTGTCGCGACTGAGCTACGGACGACGAAGACATGCGAAGTCGCAGTCGTGGCTCGTTTGTTTTCTTCGGATATCCAGCCTGGTCCAGCAACTGCGAAGCGAGAGTGGGATTAAAATCATAAACTCTCGTATCGGGGTCGTAAGCCCAATGCTCGGGCGGCAGCGGGCCATTCGCCTTACGAGCCTGATTGCGCCATATTTGTTTTAAGATTATGTCACGATCGATTCCGTACGCGAGCGCCTGACGTACTAACTTGCTCTGCGTGATCGGGTCCTGGTTGTTGATCCCCATATAATAGAACCTGGTGCCCGGGCCGATTTCGACTTTGAGTCCAGGAGTCTGGCTCATCGCGTCGATAGTGTCAGGCGAAAACAGGGTATTCACGGCCAAATCGATCGTTCCATTTGCAAACTCAAGCTGCCGCGTTGAATCGTCGGGGATGACCCGAACCCTGACCTTCTTCACTTTTGGCGGGCCATCGAAATAACCATCGAACGATTCAAAGTCTATATATTGGGTCTTTACATAACCGACTCTCCGGAACGGTCCGGTGCCTATTGGATTATTTGCAATCGAATCGGCCGAACCTTCAGCCATTATTGCCACCGGCACCAGTGTAACGAGGAAATTAGTCGATGGCTGTTTAAGACAAAAAATAATGGTCAGTGGATCGGGGGTATCCATTTTGCTGATGATCGTGTAATCGGACCGAATCGGAACTTTGCGATCCGGATTTATGATGGTATCGAAGGTGTATCGGACATCGGCGGACGTCAGATCCTTTCCATTCTGGAATTTTATGCCGGGTTTAATATGAAAAGTGAAGACTGTGTAATCGTCAGAGTGTTCGAATGTCGCCAATCGCGGCACGACATTGAAATGTACGTCTTTGACTACCAGGGGATCGAAAATTAATTGCAGGATATGAGCCGTAACGGCATCGCCCGTGCCCCGTAACGGATCGAACGTGACGGGATCTTTCTCAACCGCCAAAACTAGAACATCCGATGAGATAGGATTTTCACAAGCCGAAAGAAAAGGCAATGTGATAATAAAAAAAATAACAAAAACTTTGAGAACGCCACGCAAATTCAAGAAGTGTAACCTCGACAAACTGTGGCGCAGACATTCAGTCTGCGCTTCTTAACCAACGACCTGGCATCGTTTCACCGAACATTGAAATTAAGTAACCAGCGCAGACTGAATGTCTGCGCCTTGAGTTTGGACATTTGATTTGCCCGGAGGGCAAAAAGTTAATAGCCGTGGGCAAAGCGGAAGCGTCGCCCACGGAAAGCATTATAAGGTTCTCCGACCCTGAAGGGGGCGGACCTTTCTATCGCCACAAATATTTTTCGTTGTAACCGATCTCGTATTTCTTTAAAAATTGAATAAATTCCTCTTGAAACGTTGTCTTTCGGTGATGCTGTTTTTGTTTAGCTAAACAGGATTTCACCTGCGGGATTTGTGAAGCGCCAATTGAAAAGGCTCCATAGCCATCCTGCCATTGAAATCTCGAAAACTCGTCGCCTTGTTCCTTCATCCATTTGGAAGAACTTCTTTTGAACGCCTCCATCAAATCAGAAAGAGAGATATTTTTCGATTGCGAAATCAACAGATGAATATGATTGGCGGTTCCACCAGCGTCAAGCAGGCGCGATTGTTGTTTCCGTGCTATCCCACCCAAATAAGCATGCAGTCG